>NZ_JAPCIQ010000047.1:0-29945 GCF_027707405.1 Aeromonas sp. QDB68
CAGCGGGGCTGACGCCCCGGCGAAATTCCCCTCCCACCTACGTCGGAGGGAGTCCCCTTTCGCATTTAAGATGGTGTTCATGGCATGTCCTGCATGGGGAAAACAAGTGGCATTGCTGGGCGCAGGCCTGGCCTGCGCCTTCACTACCCTCCTTGGCAGCACATCTCGTCCCTGTCGGAGCGCACAAGGGCGGGCCCGGGGGTGTCGGCGTCAACCAGACCGTCCGACAACACGGAGAGCCATAGCGACCGGCACGGTCACAACTTTACGTATTTTTCAAAAAAGTGAGGGAAAGGAGACGGGGCCTGTCGGCGACAGGCCCCGGGAGCACTACCCTTTCAGACCACCGAGGAATTCGGCGCGGGTGTCGGGCTGGGTCTTGAAGACGCCGCCCAGGGAGGTGGTGGTGGTGTAGGAGGTGGAGTCCATCACGCCACGGGCCTTCACGCAGAAGTGGGTCGCCTTGATGCTGATGGCCACGTCCCTGGTGCCAAGCAGGGTCTGCAACGCCAGCAGGATCTGCTGGGTCAGCCGCTCCTGTACCTGGGGACGGCGGGCGAAGAACTGCACGATGCGGTTGATCTTCGACAGGCCAATCACCTTGCCGCGGGGAATGTAGGCCACGTGGGCAAAGCCGTCTATGGTGACGAAGTGGTGCTCACAGGTGCTGGTGAGGCTGATGTCCCGCACCATGATCATCTCGTCCACCTTCATCTTGTTCTCGATCACCGTCACCTTGGGGAAGGTGGCATAGTCGAGGCCGGAGAAGATCTCGTTCACGTACATCTTGGCAATGCGGTGCGGGGTCTCGGCCAGACTGTCGTCGGCCAGATCCAGTCCCAGCGTCTCCATGATGGCGCGCATATGACCTTCGATTTTTTCCTTTTTCTGCTGGCCGCTCAATTCATTGGCCACCAGAGGTGTCTCAAGGCCCTCGGCCTCGAGCGCCGCCCTGACCAACAGGGCTTCCTGGCTTAAGCTCGTCATCGTGTTTCTCTCCCACGCTCAGGGACTGTGCTGGCCTGCGGCATGGTGCCGCGGCGCAATCTTACAGGGCGATTATTGTCATAATTCTGTCTAACTCAAGCCCGGTGCCCGACTTTATGCCAAACCACCCCGTTTTGTCCGCACCGGCCTGCCCATTCGGGGGCAAGGCGCACGGCCGTGCCGCCTCTTCCCCACCTGCCATCCCGCGCAAGCCTCGCCCTGGTTACCCATCAGGAGGTAATTTAACGGGATAGCGCCCCAGAATCCGATCACGCCGGGGCATCTTCCCCCCATTACCGCACCTTCGGCCTGCCCATCGGAGCGGATTTTTGGGATAATCTGCCCCCTACACACCAGAGAGGTCATGATGATGGGATTCGATACCGGTGCACTCCTCCCCTTGGACAAGGCCCTGCAAGGGATGCTGGAACAACTCACCTGCTGCTGCGAGACGGAGCGGTTGCCCCTGCCCCAGGCGCTGGATCGGATCCTGGCCGAGGAGATAAGCTCCCCCCTCTTCGTCCCCCCCTTCGACAACGCCGCCATGGACGGCTATGCCGTGCGCCTGGCGGATCTCGCCGCCGGGGTGCCGCTCCCCGTGGCAGGCAAGGCCTTTGCGGGCCAGCCCTATGAGGGGGAGTGGCCCGCCGGCCACTGCATCCGCATCATGACCGGGGCCCCTGTGCCCCCGGGTGCAGACGCTGTGGTGATGCAGGAAGAAACGCAAGCCGGCGACAACGGGATCACTTTCCTGACCGCGCCCACGCCTGGCCAGAACATCCGTCGCCGCGGCGAGGATCTGGCGCAGGGCGCCCGGGTGCTCGAAAGCGGCCTGCGCCTGAGCCCCAGGGAGCTGCCGCTGCTCGCCTCCCTTGGCATCGCGAACGTCACGGTGCACCGTCCCCTCAGGGTCGCCATCTTCAGCACAGGGGACGAGCTCAAGCCTCTGGGCACCCCGCTCCAGCACGGGGACATCTACGACTCCAACCGCTACGGGGTCAAGGCGATGCTGAGCCGCATGGGCTGTGAGTGCCTGGACCTTGGCATCATTCCCGATGATCCGGAGGCCCTGCGCGCCGCCTTCTTGCAGGCCGACCGCGAGGCCGATGCCCTGATCACCACCGGGGGCGTCTCGGTGGGAGAAGCGGACTTCACCAAGCAACTGCTCGAAGAGCTCGGGGAAATTGGCTTCTGGAAGCTCGCCATCAAGCCGGGCAAACCCTTCGCCTTTGGCCGGTTGCCAAACGCCTGGTTCTTCGGTCTGCCGGGCAACCCGGTCTCCGCCATGGTCACCTTCGATCAGCTGGTGCAACCGGCCCTGGCCAGACTGGCCGGTCAGCAGTTTGCACGCCCGCACCCCCTCCAGGCCCTGGCGACAGAGCCGCTCAAGAAGAGCCCGGGGCGCCTGGACTTTCAGCGCGGCATCCTGAGCGTGGGCCCGAATGGCCTCGAGGTACGCAGCACCGGCTCCCAGGACTCCGGGGTGTTCAGCTCCCTGTCCCGGGCCAACTGCTACATCGTGCTCGAGCAGGAGCGCGGCAAGGTGGCCGCCGGTGAGACGGTCACCGTCGAGCCCTTCTCGGGGCTGCTGCTGTGAGCGAGATCCTGAGCGACGCAGAACTCCTTCGCTACAACCGCCAGATCGTGCTCAAATCCTTCGACTTCGAGGGGCAGGAGGCGCTCAAGCAGTCACGCGTGCTGGTCATCGGCGCCGGGGGCCTGGGCTGCGCCGCCAGCCAGTATCTGGCGGTGGCCGGGGTCGGCCACCTCACCCTGGTGGATTTCGATCGGGTGGAGCTCTCCAATTTGCAGCGCCAGGTGCTGCACAGCGACGAGCGCATCGGCCAGCTCAAGGTGGAGTCTGCGGCGACGTCCCTGCGCGCCCTCACCCCCTGGCTCGAGGTGGAGACCCACGCCGCCCTCGCCGACGAGGCGCTGCTCGATGCCCTGCTGCCAGGCCATCAGCTGGTGCTCGACTGCACCGACAACGTCGCCATCCGCAACCTCCTCAACCAGCGTGCCCGCCAGCACAAGGTGCCCCTGGTCAGCGGCGCCGCCATCCGGCTCGAAGGGCAGCTCTGCAGCTTCACCTGGCAGGAGGATGAACCCTGCTACGCCTGTCTCAGCACCCTCTTTGGCGATCAGGCCCTCACCTGTGTCGAGGCGGGGGTACTGGCCCCCGTGGTGGGACTGGTGGGCAGCCTGCAGGCGCTCGAAGCCATCAAGCTGCTGGCAGGCATGGGCAAAAGCTACAGCGGCCGCCTGCTGATGATCGACGGTCTGGGTGGCAGCTTTCGCGAGCTGAAGCTTCCCAAGCGCCCCGACTGCCCGGTCTGCTCAAGACCCTGAGCAGCGCCCACAAAAAAGCCGAACCCCCGGGGTTCGGCTTTTTTATCTACCTCTGCTGTCTGCTCCCCTCAATGGGTTGAGAGGATCCGCTGCAACAGATGATTGAACCCGGCGGGATCTTCCGCCGGCCAGGCGTGGTGACCATCCGGGGTGTGGATGGTGGCATTGGGCAGGGAGGCGAACTGCTCCACCCGCCGCGCCAGGGGCAGATAGTCGTGACTGGTGGAGATGATGGCCACCGGCTGCCAGAGGGTGCCGAGACGAGCCCGCACCGACCAGCCGGGCAGCGCCTCCAGCAGCGCCTTGTAGGTCTTCTTTTTGTTGTGCACGAAGCGCCCCCGGAAGGTGTGGCGCACCTGGGCGAGATCGGGGCCGGGAAAGAGCTCGCGACCGAGCCACCACGCCAGCGGCCGCATGCCGAACCAGCGCAGCCACTTGAGGCGCATGGCATAGCGCTCCTGCTCCTTTGGCGTCTCCAGCAGAAATTCGCTGAAGCCGTTGACCAGCACCAGCCCCTGCACCTTGTGGGGCAGTTGCAGCGCCAGCTCCAGCGCCACCATGGCACCGAGCGACAACCCCACTACCCAGGCAGGCTCGGGCTGTTCGTCGAGCCAGCGGGCCACATCCGCCGCCAGGGTGGGCACGTCAAAGGGCCCCTCCTGCATGCTCTGGCCGTGGCCGCGCAAGTCGATGGCCACCACCCGGTAACGCTCGGAAAAACGCTCGATCTGCGCCTGCCAGTCGAGGCTGGAAGAGCCCAGCCCGTGCAGCAAGAGCAGCAAGGGCCCCTCCCCCGCACTGCGCAGGGCCAAGCCATGGGATTTCATTACCTGATTGCGACGCACCCGTCCCCCCTTTCTCGACGCCATGCCGGCCACTCATGACCAGCCCATCCGCACTCCGGTCCCCTGTCTACCCCTCTCCCACCAGGCTCACCGCCTTGATGTAGGCGTAGAGGCGCATGGCCGGCGTCAGGGCGAGCCGCTGCGCGGAGCGGCTGGTGATCCGGGCCAGCAGTATCTGCTGCCCGAGAGCCAACTGCAACAGGGTCTGCCCCGGTCGCACCTCCCGCACCTCCAGCAGCCGGGTCTCGAGGCAGTTGGAGAGGCTGGAGTGCACGATGGGCTCGGTGGCGATCACCAGATCCCGCGCCGCCACCTTGATCTGCAAGGGGCCCGCTTCATCGGGGGCATGCTCCATGGTCACCATCAGGGTCTGCTCCCCGAGTCGCAGGGTCGCCATCTGCTCGTGCTCGTCGTAGTGGGACAGGGTCGCCGAGAGCATGACCCCGACGTCGTCGCGACTGGCCAGCGACAGGTCGGTGCGGGCGAAGATCTCCTCGGGGGTGCCCTGGGCCTCCACCCGTCCCTCTGCCAGCAGCACCAGTCCATCGCAGAGCAGGCTCACCTCCTCCATGGCGTGGCTGACGAAGATCATGGGGATGCCGCTCTCCTGCTGCAAGCCCTTGAGCACGTGGGCCTGATGGATGCGGCTGCGCCTGTCCAGCGCCGAGAAGGGTTCATCCAGCAGCAGCAGATCAGGCTCGGCCAGCAAGGCCCTGGCCAGTGCCACCCGCTGACGCTGACCCCCGGAGAGGCCGTGGGCCGGTTGCCCCAGCAGCTCGGCAAAGCCGAGGCGCGCAGCAAGGGCCTGTGGCTGCCAGCGCCCCCTCCCCTTGCGAGCCGCCAGTTGCAGGTTGCCGAGCACGCTCAGGTGGGGGAAGAGACGAGCATCCTGAAACACCAGCCCGATGCGCCGCGCCTCGGGGGGCAGGGCTGCAAGCTCGCGCCCCTGCCAGCGCAGGGCATCGCCCGGGGCCCTGTCGAGCCCGGCGATGATACGCAGCAGGGTGCTCTTGCCACAGCCCGAAGGACCGAACAGACCGAGGATGCGGCTGGGGGGCAGTGCCAGATCGCACGCCAGGGTGAAGGGGCCGAAATCACGTCTGGCCTTGAGGTAGAGGCTCATCCGAACAGCCTCCGTTGTCGGCGTTGCAGCACGCCGTAGACCAGCACCAGCATCACCAGGGAGAAGCCCATCAGGCCGCCTGCCAGAATATGGGCATTCTGGTAATCCATCGCCTCCACGTGATCAAACAGGGCGATGGAGAGCACCTGGGTCTCCCCGGGAATGTTGCCGCCAATCATCAGCACCACCCCGAACTCCCCCAGGGTGTGGGCAAAGCCCAGCGCTGCCGCCATCACGAAGCTGGGCAACGTCATGGGCAGGATGATGCGAAAGAAGCGCTCAAACGGGCCCATCCCCAGGGTGGCGGCAGCCTCCAGCTCCTTGTTGCCCATGTTGACGAAGGCGGAGGTGAGGGGCTGTACCACGAAGGGGAGCGAGTAGATGACGGAGGCGATGAGCAGGCCGAGGAAACTGAAGGCGAGCGGGGCCCCGAAGGTCTCCCGCCACCAGCCACCGAGGCCGTACTCCGGGGAGAAGGCCAGCAGCAGATAGAAACCGAGCACGGTGGGCGGCAGCACCAGCGGCAGGGCCACCATGGCCTCCACCAGGGGGCGCAGCCGGTGCTGGCTGCGAGACAGCCACCAGGCGAGCGGCGGCGACAGCAGCAGCAAGATGGCAGTGGTGCTGGCCGCCAGTTTCAGGGTCAACCAGACCGCCAGCAGATCCCCTTCACTCATAGGGTCCCCTCTCGGGTGTCGATAAAAAAACAGGGCGCCGTCATGACGGGCGCCGCCTTGGGACACGTCAGGCACCGGATTTGGCCAGCACGGGGCGGGCCGGCAGACGCCGGGCGCTTACTGCGGCAGGGCGTAACCCGCCGCCTTGATCTGCGCCTGTCCCGGCCCCTTGAGCCAGGCGACCAGGGCATCCACCGCCGCCCCTTTCTTCAGCACCAGGGCCTGCTGCTCGATGGGGGGATAGAAGCTGGCCGGCACCGTCCAGGCTTCGCCGGTCTTGCCCGCCTCCACCAGATTGGCCCAGGCGACGAAGCCCAGCTTCGCATTGCCGGTGTCGACGAACTGCCAGGTCTGGCTGATGTTGGTGCCGGTCAGCACCCGATACTGCTTGGGATCGATCATGAGATGAGCCAGGGTCGCCATGGCGGCGGCGCCATAGGGCGCTGTCTTGGGGTTGGCGATGGCCAGCTCCCCCTGCCAGTGGCGCAAGGTGGCCTCGTCAGGGGCAGGCCCCCCCTTCTGCCAGAGGCCGAGCTGACCGATGGCATAGGTGAAGCGCTCGCTCCCCTTGCCTTCCGACTCCAGCTTTTGAGGGGTCGCCACGTCGGCCGAGAGGAAGAGATCGAAGGGCGCACCGTGGGTGATCTGGGTATAGAGCACGCCGGTGGCCGCCGAACTGATGACGACGCTGTGGCCGGTCTTGGCGGTGAACTCCTTGCCGATGCGCTCTATGGTGCCCTTGAAGTTGGCCGCCACCGCCACCTTGACCTCGTCAGCCAGCACAGCACTGCTGTACATGGCGCCGGCGCCCAGCACCAACACGGATACCCATCTCTTCATTCCGTTGCTCCTTATGCTCCGGCACGGCCGGATCGATTGACGCGAGCCCGAGGCTCACTCCCCTTGTTGCCAGCGGGCCAGGGCGGCGTCATCGCTCGCCCTGGCCTCGACCCAGCGTTGCACCCCGTCGGCGGTCAGCTCTTTTTTCCAGAACGGCGCCCGGGTCTTCAAGAAATCCATGATGAAGTGGCAGGCCTCGAAAGCCGCCTCGCGGTGGGCGCTGCTCACCACCACCAGCACAATCTGATCCCCGAGCAGCAGCTCGCCGATGCGGTGAATGAGGGTGCACTCCTGCAGGGGCCAGCGCCCGCGGGCCTCGGCCACTATGTTCGCCAGCGCCTTCTCGGTCATGCCGGGGTAGTGTTCGAGGGCCAGCCCCTTCACATGCTCCCCCTGATTGAAGTCGCGCACCTTGCCGACAAAGCTGACAATCGCGCCTGTGTCCTGCCGGGCAGCGAGGCGGGCATATTCGTCCGCCAGCGAGAAGTCATCCCGCTGCACCAGGATGCGATCGATCATGGTTGCCTCGCTCATCATCAGCCTCCGGTCACCGGCGGGAAGAAGGCGACCTCATCCCCGTCATGGAGGGGGGTATCCAGCGGTACCAGGGTCTGGTTGACCGCCACCAGGAGCTTGCCGGATTCGAGCGCCAGCGCCCACTTGTCACCTCGCTCGCTCAAGGCGGCGCGAAGGACATCGGCACTGGCGTAGTCGCAAGGCAGGCTGAGCTCGTCGCAGCCGACCAGCTCACGCACCTGGGCAAAAAACAGAACCTTGATCATGCCTGCTCTCCTTGGGTCGCACCCAGCTGGAAATGACCGGACTTGCCGCCCTTTTTCTCCACCAGACGCACCTGCTCGATCACCATGTCCTTTTGCACCGCCTTGCACATGTCGTAGATGGTCAGGGCCGCCACCGAGGCGGCGGTGAGCGCCTCCATCTCCACCCCGGTCTTGCCCGAGAGCTTGCACAGGGTGCGGATATGGACCCGATTGTGCGCCGTCTGGGGGGCTATCTCTACCTCCACCCGGGTCAGGGCCAGGGGATGGCACAGGGGAATGAGGTCGGCGGTCTTCTTGGCCGCCATGATGCCGGCGATGCGGGCGGTGGCGAACACGTCCCCCTTGTGGTGCTGACCACTCAGGATCAACGCCAGGGTCTCGGGGGCCATGGTCACGAAAGCCTCGGCGCGGGCCTCGCGTTCGGTCACCTGCTTGTCGGTGACATCCACCATGTGGGCCTCGCCGCTCTGGTTGAGATGGGTCAGGTTCATCTATGCACCTATCGAAAAATAAGATGGATGATCCGGGTTTACTCCCGGGATCACAGATGGGTCACGAAGTTGCACGGCCGGGTACGGGCATCGAGCTGATCCCGGATAAGCTGTTCCCAGCCCAGACGGCAGGCGCCGGTGGAGCCGGGCAGGCAGCAGATCAGGGTGCGATTGGCGAGCCCTGCCAGGGCACGGCTCTGCATGGCGGAGCCTTTTATCTCGGCAAACGAGAGCTGGCGGAACATCTCGCCAAAGCCCTGCACCGTGCGCTCGAACAGCACGCCGACCGCCTCGGGCACCCGGTTCTGCTCGTTGAAGCCGGTGCCGCCGTTGATGAGCACCACCTGGACTCCCTCGTCGGCAATCCAGTCGCTCACCTGGGCGCGGATGCGAAACAGGTTGTCGGGGCAGAGCGCCCGGTCGGCCAGCACGTGGCCGGTCTGGGTCAGGGCCTCGACCAGATAGTCCCCCGAGCTGTCATCGGCAGCGGTGCGACTGTCGGAAACCGTCAGGACGGCGATCTTGAGAGGGATGAATTCGCTGTGTTTGGGTGCCATTGGGGCCATTCCTGTCAATCATTGACCACGAGAGGATGAGGTGAACGCGCCGCACCGTGGTGCCAGCCATGAAAGGAGCCGGTGGGCGCCGCGTTGCCGGGAAGGGATTCTATCAAAAGATGTCTGGCTGGGGGGGCGTCATTGCCCATTAATCTCGAAGGCCGCCGGATCCCGGGGATCCGGCGGCCTTCCCATCAGAAGCCTGGCACCCCTTTCATGTCAGGCAGTTGGTGCGCAATCCCCTTGTGGCAGTCGATGCAGGTGTTGGCCCCGCTTGCCAGGTTGGTGGAGTGCATCTGGGCGGCTCGACGCCCTTGCAGGGAGAAGTCCATGTACTCGAAGTTGTGGCAGTTGCGGCACTCGCGCGAATCCGTCTCCTTCATCCGCTGCCACTCCCGCTCGGCCATCTCCCGCCGGTGGGATTCAAACTTCTCGCGGGTATCCACCTTGCCGGTGATCATGCCCCACAGCTCCTTGGAGGCCTGCACCTTGCGGATGATCTTGTAGGTCCATTCGTGGGGTACGTGGCAATCCGGGCAGCTGGCCCGCACGCCGGAGCGGTTGGCGTAGTGGATGGTGTCGCGGTACTCCACGAACACGTTGTCCTTCATCTCGTGGCAACCGGTGCAGAAGGCCTCGGTGTTGGACGCTTCCATGGCGGTGTTGAACCCGCCCCAGAAGATGACGCCACCAAAGAAGCCCATCAGCAGGATGACCCAGAGGGCCGCCTTCGACGGTGACTTGAAGGTGGTCCACAGACGCTTCACAAAGCCGGGTAATTTCATCTATGGGTTCCTCAGTTCAGCGCTTCAACCGGTTTGAAGGTATTGTTCACCAGCGGCTTGGCATCCGCTTGCGGCACGTGGCACTGCAGACAGAAGTAGCGACGCGGCGAGACTTCGCCCAGGGTCATGCCGTCGCGGGTCTCGAAGTGGGTGGGGCTTATCTTGGGGGCCTTCATGGCACTGGCGTTCTTGAAGCTGTGACAGGCCAGGCACTTGTTGACCTTGTTGTCCACTTCATAGTTGCGGGTGTCGTGGGGGATCAGCGGGGGCTGGTGCATGTACTGGCGATCGTAGAGGTCGCCATCCTTGCGAAAGTTCTTCAGAGGGGCCGCGTCGGCATCCGTTACCAGATCCGTGCTTCCCCGCTCCGACTTGATGCCCCCCGTGCTGTTGGTGATCTCGGGGACGGCCGCCATCAAGGAACCCGCCATCAGGCAGGCCAGCATTGCTCCAATCAGCTTCTTCATTATGTGTTCTCCGACGTTTTCTCTGCCTTGACGGCAAAACCTACAGTGATTTCAAAAACTTGCTCCGCGCAGACATCGATGCAACGGCCGCAGTTGGTACACTCCTGAGCTGCAATCAAGGGCCCGTGACCACGCCTGGCACCGTGAACGGGGCCGCGCAGGATGGGACGCTCCGGGCAGACCGCATAACAATCCATGCAGTTGCTGCACCGCTCGCGCCCCGAGGCTGCAATCTTGATGAACCCGACCCGGTTGACCAGGGCATAGAAGGCCCCCACCGGACAGAGGTGGCCGCACCAGCCCCGCTCCACCACAAAAAGGTCGAACAGGAACAGCGCCGCCAGCAGGCCCCAGCCCGCCCCCATGCCGAACAGCAGGCCGCGCAGGGTGAGGGACACCGGATTGACCAGCTCCCACACCAGCACGCCTGTGATGGCCGGTGCCACCAGCACCATGGCCAGCAGCCAGTAGCGGGTAGCGCGGTTGAACTGACCATTGCCCTTGAGGCCAAGTCGCCCCCTGAGCCAGGCGGCGGCATCGGTGACCAGGTTGACCGGACAGACCCAGGAGCAGAACACCCGCCCCCCGGCCAGCCAGTAACCCGCGAGCACCAGCCCGGCCCCGAGCCAGAGGGTAGGAATGGGCCACTGGCCCGCCGCCACCGACTGCAGCAGGGTCAGGGGATCCGTGAGGGGCACCGTCTCCAGCAACAAGGAGCTGGAGAGGTTGCCCTTGAGGATCCAGATGCCCGCGAGCGGCCCCAGCAGGAACAGCCCCAGCACCCCAAACTGGCAAAGCCGGCGCAGCAGCAGGAAGCGATGGGCACGCCACCACCCCAGCCTGGCCGTGGCCTCGGCCCCCGGATACCGACTCATAGCCCCTCCGGTTTGCGGGTCGGCAGGGTGAGCCTGTCGCCGATGAGCGATTTGCCCGCCTTCGCCTTCTCTTCCCATCCGAGCCGGTAGTGGTGGCCAATCTCCCCCTTGGCGAGCTGGCGAGGCACCACCTTGATGGCCGCCTCCTCCAGCACGCAGGCATGCTCGCACTTGCCGCAGCCGGTGCAGACATCGCTGTGCACCGTGGGCAGGAACATGGCGTGCTTGCCGGTGCGCTGGTTGTGCTGCAGCTCCAGGGTGATCGCCTTGTCGATCAGCGGACAGACCCGGTAGCAGACGTCGCAGCGCAGCCCCAGGTAGTTGAGGCAGGTCTCGTGATCGATGAGCACCGCCACTCCCATCCGCGCCTGATCGATGTCGGTCATGGTCTGATCCAGCGCCCCGCTCGGGCAGGCCACCACGCAGGGGATGTCGTCACACATCTCGCACGGGACGGCGCGCGCCTTGAAGTAGGGGGTGCCGGTGGTCACGGGTTCAAACAGCCGGGCGAGCTTGAGAGTGTCGTAGGGGCATGCCTCGACGCAGAGCCCGCAGCGCACGCAGGCGCCGAGGAACTCGGCCTCGTCGAGGGCTGCCGGCGGGCGCAGCGCCTGGGCAGGCACGGCCTGCACCTGCTGGCGCGCCACTCCGCCGAGCCCGGCCCCGAGGAGTCCCACGGAGCAGGCCCCCTTGGCCATGTCGGCCAGAAACTGGCGCCGACTACGACTCATCTCGCGCTCCCCCGCCTCAGGCCTTCATGACCTTGACGGCGCACTTCTTGTAATCCGTCTCCTTGGAGAGCGGATCGGTAGCGTCCAGGGTCAGCTTGTTGACCAGCTGGCTCGCGTCGAAGAAGGGCATGAACACCAGTCCCTTGGGCGGACGGTTGCGGCCCCGGGTCTCGACCCGGGTCTTCACCTCGCCCCGGCGGGAGGAGACGATCACCTCTTCGCCACGGCGCACGCCACGGGCCTTGGCATCTTCCGGGTGCATGAAGAGCACCGCATCCGGGAAGGCGCGATAGAGCTCGGGGACCCGGCGGGTCATGGTGCCGGTATGCCAGTGTTCCAGCACGCGACCGGTGGAGAGCCACATGTCGTACTCTTTGTCCGGAGCTTCGGCAGCCGGCTCATAGGGCAGCGCGAAGATCACCGCCTTGCCATCGGGCTTGCCGTAGAAGCGCACCCCTTCGCCCGCTTTCACGTAAGGGTCGAACCCTTCGCGATAGCGCCACAGGGTCTCCTTGCCGTCCACCACCGGCCAGCGCAGGCCGCGGGCTTCGTGATACTGATCGAACGGCGCCAGGTCGTGGCCATGGCCGCGACCGAAGGAGGCGTACTCCTCGAACAGCCCCTTCTGGACGTAGAAACCAAAGTGCTCGGCCTCGTCGTTCAGGGCCCCCTTGCTCTGCTCTTTCGGGAACTGGTTCACCTGGCCGTTGGCATAGAGCACGTCGAACAGGGTCTTGCCCTTCACTTCCGGCATCTTGGCAATCAACTCAGCCGGCCACACCTCTTCCACCTTGAAGCGCTTGGAGAACTCCATCAGCTGCCACAGGTCGGACTTGGCCCCTTCCGGTGCCTTCACCTGCTGGTGCCAGAACTGGGTGCGACGCTCGGCGTTGCCATAGGCACCCTCTTTCTCCACCCACATGGCGGTGGGCAGGATGAGGTCGGCCGCCTGGGCGGTCACGGTCGGATAAGGGTCGGAGACCACGATGAAGTTGGCCGGGTTGCGATAACCGGGCAGCGCCTCTTCATTCATGTTCGGGCCGGCCTGCATGTTGTTGTTGCACATCACCCAGTAGGCGTTGAGCTTGCCGTCTTTCAGCATGCGGTTTTGCAGCACGGCGTGGTAGCCCACCTGCTCCGGGATGGTGCCTTCCGGCAGCTTCCAGATCTTCTCGGCGATGGCGCGGTGTTTGGGATCCGTGACCACCATGTCCGCCGGCAGACGGTGGGCGAAGGTACCCACTTCACGGGCGGTACCACAGGCGGAGGGCTGGCCGGTCAGGGAGAAGGGGCCGGAGCCCGGCTGGGAGATCTTGCCGGTCAGCAGGTGGATGTTGTAGCAGAGGTTGTTGGCCCAGACGCCGCGGGTGTGCTGGTTGAAGCCCATGGTCCAGTAGGAGACCACCTTCTTGTCTGGATCCGCATAGATCTGGGCCAGCTTCTCGAGCTTGTCCTTGGGCACGCCGGAGAGCTTGGAGACGGACTCCAGATCGTAATCCGCCACGAACTTGGCGAAGTCCTCGAAGCTCATGGGGGTGGAGTCGCCGCTGTCCGGGTTCTTGGCCTTTTGCTGCAGCGGGTTGGTGGGACGCAGGCCGTAGCCGATGTCGGTCACTCCTTTGCGGAACTGGGTGTGCTTGTTGACGAACTCCCAGTTCACCTTGTCGTTCTGGATGATGTAGTTGGCGATGTAGTTGAGGATCGCCAGATCGGTCTGGGGGGTGAACACCAGTCCGTTGTCCGCCAGCTCGAAGCTGCGGTGCTCGAAGGTGGAGAGCACGTGCACCTGCACATCCTGGTGGGACAGACGGCGATCGGAGATGCGCGACCAGAGGATGGGGTGCATCTCGGCCATGTTGGAGCCCCACAGCACGAAGGCGTCGGCCTGCTCGATGTCGTCGTAGCAGCCCATGGGTTCATCCATGCCGAAGGTACGCATGAAGCCCACCACCGCGGAGGCCATGCAGTGACGGGCATTGGGATCCAGGTTGTTGGAGCGCAGGCCTGCCTTCATCAGCTTGGCGGCGGCATAGCCTTCCCAGACGGTCCACTGGCCGGAGCCGAACATGCCGACGGCGGTCGGGCCCTTCTCTTTCAGGGTCGCCTTGAACTTCTCGGCCATGATGTCGAAGGCCTGATCCCAACTGATGGGGGCGAAGTTGCCGTTCTTGTCGAACTTGCCGTTCGTCATGCGCAGCATGGGCTGGGTCAGGCGATCCTCCCCGTACATGATCTTGGAGAGGAAGTAGCCCTTGATGCAGTTCAGGCCACGGTTGACCGGTGCATCGGGATCCCCCTGGGTCGCCACGACGCGGCCAGCCTGGGAGCCCACCAGCACGGAGCAGCCGGTCCCGCAGAAGCGGCACGGCGCCTTGTCCCAGGTGATGGCGGTCTTGTCGGTACTGGTGATCAGATTCGCCGCCAGAGTGGGGGCACTGACACCGGCCACGGCAGCGGCTGCCGCCACCGCATTGGCCTTCATAAAGTCGCGTCGACTCAGCTTCATGACATATCCTCGCATTGCTTAATCACATCAATGACAGCCATTGTGACGAGCCGCGCTGGCTCAGCTCCATGGCGCTTTATTCCTTTGCTCTGGGCTTTTCGTTCATCGAACGCAGACAACAGACCCGGCATCCCGTGTATTACCCATGGCGGTTAGCGAACGACTCTTGCGCTTCTGCCACATGACGCCTTATTCCCCATCTTCGGCGCCCATTTCATCGAACTGGTGGTAGATCAGGGCCGCAGAGAGCACCCCGGGCAACCCCTGAATGGTGTCGATGGCCGCCATGATGGGGCGCTGGCTCGGCCCCTCCAGGGTCACCACCAGCTTGCCCTCCTCGCTGACTGCGTGGATCTCGGCCCCGTCCAGGGTCGCAATCCGCTCTGCCAGGGCGTGGCGCAGATCGGGCTGGGTCAGCACCACCAGGCTGGATACATGGAACTCTTCTCGCGTCATATCACCGTTTTCCAACTTGTTCGTCTCTTGGGTCATCGCGAAGCCTCGCCACGAGACAGACCGATGCTGATGCTGCCCACCGGGCAATCCGCCACGCAGGCCCCGCAGCCGTTGCACGACTCGGCATGGATGCTGGGGGTGGGTACGCGCCCCAGCCGGGGGGAAAAGCGGATGGCCTGCTGCTCGCAGCTGTCCTGACAGCGCTGGCAGAACACCTGGGCAGTGGCCAGACAGCCCGCCTCGATATGGGCCACATACTCCCAGGGTGTCTGGGTTGTCGGCCTGAACACCGGCGCCTGGCAGGCGCTGACGCACTCGGTGCAGAAGGTGCACTCGCCGCGGTGAAAATCCACCGTGGGGAAGCCTCCGTCTCCCTTGATCAGGATCTGCTCCGGACAGGCCGCCAGACAGTCGCCGCAGCGGGTACAGCCGGCCACGAACTCGTCCCAGGAGACGGACCAGGGCAACTGGATCCCGGCCTTGGGGGCGTTCAGGCGTCCCCGAAACAGGCCTCTGCGTGACAAGTTGACCCCGTCGGTCATATCGACTCCTCTTTTCGGGGACGGATGCCCCCGCGCGGATCCCGTGACTGGCATTTTCAATACCAATTATAAGCGTGGGTGTATATTGCGGCCCTGACAAGTCAGGGGATATACCACCAGGGAGATAAACAGGGGGGATTCTTGCGCTGGATCAAACCCTTGGCGCAATTAGACACAGCAGGGGCAAGGTAAATTACCCCTATGTGAGGATTGATAATTAATCGAAGGTTATTTGAGGTGCACGGCGGCTGTCAGCCGCCGATGGAGGCCAGGTGGGGGGTCATGCCTGCATTGCCTTCATGGAGGCGATGGGTGGCGGCCTTGCCGGTCAGCGCCTGGCGAATACGCCATTGCAGCGCCTCCTGCTGGCTGTCATCGGTGAGCAGATCCCGCAGTTCCACCCCGTTGTCGCCAAAGAGACACAGGTGCAGCTTGCCCTTGGAGGAGACCCGCAGCCGGTTGCAACCGACGCAAAAATCCTTGCTGTAGGGCATGATGAGCCCCACCCCGCCCCTCGAGTCCGGATGCGTGAACACCTGGGCAGGGCCATCATCCAGGCCGCGCAGCTGCTGCACCCAGCCGCTCTCTTGCAGGCGCTGCTTGATGAGTTCACCGCTGGTATGGTGATCGCGAAACAGGGCGTCCATCTCGCCGGTCTGCATCAGTTCGATGAAACGAAGCTCGATGGGTTTGTCGCGGATCCAGGCGAGGAATGTCTCGAGCTGATGATCATTGAGCCCCTTGAGCAGCACGGCGTTGATCTTGACCGACCGAAAACCGGCACTCAGGGCGGCGTCTATCCCCGCCATCACCTCCGCCAGCTTGTTCTCGCCAGTGATCTGGTGGAACTGACGGGGATCCAGGCTGTCGACGCTGACGTTCAGGGCCGTCAGCCCCGCATCGAACCACTCGCGGGCACGCTCCTTGAGGCGATACCCGTTGGTGGTCATGGCCACCTTCTCGATGCCGGGGGTATTGGCCACGGTCTCGATGATGGCCGTGAAGTCGCGGCGCAGGGCGGGCTCGCCTCCGGTCAGACGCACCTTGCGCGTCCCCATGGCGGCAAACCCGGAGACGACGCGACGGATTTCCTCCAGGGAGAGGAAGGACTGGCGCCCCTCACCATCTCCTTTCGGCGGCTGATAGCCGTCCGGCAGACAGTAGGTACAGCGGAAATTGCAGACGTCGGTGACCGACAGACGCAAATAGTAAAAGCGACGGGAAAAACCATCTTCAAGTGGCAACATAAACACCTTTCCAAATACGGGAGGCCAGGGCATTTCTTTCCTGACCCTTTCAGCTCGAACATCGGCTGACGGCGATCTCCCCCTATCTCAATGACTTAGGCAAAATCGCTCGGAGTTCATCTAGTTTTTCGATGCTAGCACAACTTGGAGTACACTCCCATGCTACTTTGTGGGGTCTTTGTGGGTGAAAAGGGAGCCGGTCGGCATGGGAAAATGGTTCAGAGTGCAGTCGGTCAGCAGCGCCATCGGTCGCTCCATGGTGCTGATCCTGTTCATGGCCAGCCTGATCGCCGTGGTGGCCATGGTCACCCTCTTCTATTCGGTTCCCGATGCCAAGGCCATCAACCTGTCGGGATCCCTGCGCATGCAGGCCTACCGCATGGCCTATGAAATCGAGAAGGATCAGGTCGTCCTCGGTCGGCTCGCCCAGTTTGAACAGACCCTTCATGCCCCCGAGCTGCAGGAGACCCAGCGCTGGATCACGCCCGCCTCCCTGCGCCGCACCTATGGTGAAGTCCTGCTGCAATGGCAAGTGATGCGCGAACACATCGAGAATGCCACCCCCAGCCGTTATACCGACAATACGGAACAGTTCGTCGCCGCCATCGATGACTTCGTCAACCAGATGCAGTACCACGTGGAGTTCAAGGTGCGCATGCTGGCCCTGGCAGAGGGATTGGGTCTGCTCGCCATCATCACCATCGCCTGGTGCACGGTGCGCTTCACCCGCCAGCAGGTGGTGGCCCCCCTCAACCAGCTGGTCTATTGCGCACGCCAGATCCAGCGTCAGGAATTCGATCTCACCCTGCCCCCTCACTGTGAAAACGAGCTGGGAGAGCTGTCGGGGGCGTTCGCGACCATGGCCGACGAGCTTGGCAAACTCTACCGGGAGCTGGAGAGCAAGGTGGAGGAGAAAACGGCCAAGCTGCAACAGGCCAACGACACCCTCTCCTTCCTCTATTCCACCGCCCAGAAACTGCACGCGGCGCCCCTCAGCCGCCGCACCCTGCAAAAGCTGCTGGAGCGGGCCGCCGCCCACCAGCACATCGAGTACATCCGCCTCACCCGCTTCGAGCACAATGCGATGCCGGTCTACATCACTGGGCGCAAGGGGTGGCCGGGGGATCTGGACGCCGTGGTGAGCTTTTACCTGCAGATGGATGACGAGGAGTACGGCCGACTCGACATGATAAGCGGCCACCCCATCGACGAGCGGCTGATGAAGAACTTCTCCATGTTGCTGGCCCAGGTGCTGCACAAGGATCAGACCCTGCTGCAGCACCAGCGCCTGCTCCTGATGGAAGAGCGCGCCGTCATCGCCCGTGAACTGCACGACTCCCTCGCCCAGGCCCTCTCCTACCTGAAGATCCAGGCCACTCTGCTCAAGCGCTCCTTCGCCAAGGGGGACAGAGCCAAGACCGAGGCAGCCATGGAGCAGATCGACGAGGGACTCAGCAATGCCTATACCCAGTTGCGCGAACTGCTCGGCACCTTCCGCCTCAGCATCGGCGATGCCAACCTGGGTGAAGCCATCGCGGTCATGCTCGAGCAGCTCAAACCCCAGACGCACGCCGACATCAGGCTCCAGTACGGACTGACGGACACCGACCTTGAAGCGGGGCAGCACATCCACATCCTGCAGCTGATCCGTGAGGCAGTGCTCAATGCCATCAAGCATGCCAGCGCGCGGCACATTGACGTTAGCTGTGAGACCCTGGCTGATGGTAACATCCAGGTTCAGATTGCAGACGATGGTGTTGGAATAAGGGGCGCAAGCTCGGCGGTGAATCACTACGGTCTCAGCATCATGAATGAACGCGCCAGCAAATTGCGCGGCCAGTTGACCATCAGTGAACCGCCCTCCGGGGGCACCCGCATACACCTGACCTTTCCCACCAGCCTAACAAGAGACGCCTGATGGACGAGATGAAATACAGTGTTCTGGTCGTGGATGACCACCCCCTGATGCGCAAGGGAATTGTGCAACTGCTGGAGTTGGAAGATAACATCGACGTGGTTGGCGAGGCCTCCAACGGCACCGACGCAGTGGCCATGGCCAAGGAGTCCGAACCGGACCTTATCCTGCTCGACCTCAACATGAAGGGGTTGTCAGGTCTCGATACCCTCAAGGCACTGCGGGCCGAAGAGGTGACTTCCCGCGTGGTGATCCTGACCGTCTCTGACGCCCGCCAGGATGTGGTTGCCCTGCTCAAGGCAGGCGCGGACGGCTATCTGCTCAAGGACACCGAGCCTGACATGCTGCTGGCCCAGCTGGCTGACGTGATGACCGGCAAGCAGATCCTGAGCGAGCCGCTACGTCCCTATCTCGAGAACATCTACGAGCTGGACCACCTGCAGCAGAAGCTGGAGAGCCTGACCCGACGCGAGATGCAGATCATGCGTGAAATCGCCAAGGGGTTGTCCAACAAGCAGGTCGCCTCAGTGCTCCATATCTCCGAGGGAACCGTCAAGGTCCACGTCAAGAGCCTGCTGAAAAAGCTCGAGGCCCAAAGCCGCGTCGAAGCAGCCGTCATGTACCTGGAACAGCGCAACTGAGGTCCCGGCCTCCTACCAGCAAGGGGTCACCATCCGTGCCTCCTTGCTGGCCCCCTCTCCTTTTCCCCAAATGGCGCGGAACCCGGTGCTCTATTGAGTAGATGGATTATTATTTTCATGACATCGCACGGGAAGGAAACATCGACATGACCTTTGAGCAGATAGAGCTGGTCCAGAAAGCCTGGGGCAGGGTGAGCGCCCTGAACAACAGCTATGTCCAGGAGGTGTATGAAGAGCTGTTCAGATTGTCCCCCGAACTCAGGGCCCTCTTTCCCCCACATCAGGAGCTGCCTGTTGCCAAGGTGTCGGACACCCTGAACACCGTCATCACCAGCCTCTCCCAGCTGGATGCACTGGGTTTCATCATTCGCGATCTCGGCAGGCGTCACCAGCGATTCAACGTTCAACCCCACCAGTTTGCGCTGCTCAAACAGGCGCTGACCCAGGTACTGGCACGGCGTCTCGGCAGTGGTTTTACCCCGGCACTGGCACAGGCCTGGTCGCAGATGTATGACGAGATAGCCGCCCTGATGCTGGACGGCATGACACAGCACACCGAATTGACCACCTGATCCCCTGGCCTTTGCCCCCAATCGCTGAATGGGTCTGTAACAGGCATTTTGCATGAATCAAATTTGCAATATGCGAAAATAGACTCATTCTGCACACGGGGTATGTTCGGCGCCCTAATACCTCACCTGAATCCCTTTCGCACTACCTTGCTTGCATTCGCGACATCAAATCACAATAGATTGATTTTAAATGGATATTAAAAATAACCACGGGAAATAGCTCACCCCTTCGCCACGCCACCTCTCTCTGGCACGGTCACTGCATTGTCACATTCAGCAATGACTGATTAGGAGGATGGAACATGAAACTTCAACAACTGGCACTGTTCCCCTTGCCGTCCCATATTCTGCCCGGCGGCAAGCTCCCCCTTCGCCTGTTCGAGCCGCGCCACCTGCAGATGCTCAAGGAGTCCTTCCTCGAGGATCGGGGTTTTGGCATCGTGATGGAAGAGACTACCAGCACGGGTACCTGCGGACGGATTCTCCCGGTCGGAACCCGCGTCAAGGTGACGGATTTTTATACCCTCAACGACGGTTTGCTCGGGGTCACCGTGCTCGGCCTTGAACGCTTCTGCATCCACGAGATGGAAACGGATGACGCAGGCCTCAGGCACGCCCAGGTCGAGCCACTGCCCAACTGGCCGAGTGCGGATTCTGATGTCAGCGACAACCAGCTGGTCAGCCGATTGAGAGAGGTCTTTGCACAATACCCGGAACTGGATGAGCTCTACCCGGACAAGCAGTTCGACGATGCAGCCTGGCTCTGCCAACGCTGGCTCGAGATCCTGCCCATGCCGATCTATGAAAAACAGATGTTGATTGCCAAACAGAACAGTGAAGCGGCGCGCCAGTTCTTGCGCCGACTGATCGCACAGTGAGTCAAAGAGTGAGTCAACGGTTGGTTTGCAAAACGCGAATTCTCGGCACTGCATTCTTATAATGAAAAAATGAGAATTGCATTTTGCAATCACGGTAGCGATAAATAACACACAATTCAGCTACAGGCCGCAAATAACAGGTTTTGAAAAGTTGGCACGACTTTTTCATATAAAACCGTACAACCCGATTTATCCCGTGCTCTCTTCAGTATTTGCTGAAGAATTGGTCAACCACCAGGTTGACCATTTTTTTTACCCAAAATCGGCCGGCATCACCTGCAATGGCGGAGCAGGCAGCTTCGCAGCCTGGCAAGACTGATGGGTTTGGCCAGAAAATCGTTCATGCCCTGGGCAAGGCAGCGGGCCCTGTCCTCCATCATGGCATTGGCCGTCAACGCGACGATGGGCACCTCGCACCCCATGTCCCGCAGGCGCCTGGTCGCCTCCAGCCCATCCATCTGCGGCATGCGCATATCCATCAGGACAAGGTCCGGCTGCTGCTTCGCCACTTGTGCCAGGGCCTCCAGACCATTGCCTGCCAGCCTCACCCTGCACACCAGCTTCTGCAGCATCAGGGATACCACCAGCTGATTGACCGGACTGTCTTCCACCACCAGCACATCCAGCTCCAGTCTGGCGCACTCTTCACTGCCGGGGGCGGTGGCCGGAGCACAGGGAGAGGCCATCCCGGGCAGCTCGAACCAGAAGCAGCTTCCCAGCCCAGGCGTGCTCTGCACGCAAATGTCTCCCCCCATCAGCTGCACCAGCCGCCTGCAGATGGCCAGCCCGAGCCCCGAGCCGGAGAAGCGGCGGGTTGCCGAACTGTCGACCTGATAGAAGGGTTCGAACAGCAACGCCTGATCCTCGGTGGAGATGCCGATCCCCGTGTCGCTGACCATGACCCCCAGCTTTTCCTCCTCCCAGGTCAACGCCAGACGCACGCTGCCGACGGAGGTGAACTTCACGGCATTGCCAAGCAGGTTGCCTATCACCTGGGAGAGGCGGACGGCATCCCCTTGAAGGAGTTCGGGGAGCGTCTCATCCAGATGCCAGTGCAGTGTGATGCCCTTGGCACTGGCCTGTGCCTGCAAGGGCTCCACCAGGGCACGGCACAGCTCGGCTGGCTGAAAGGGTTCACAGTGCAGCGTCAGGGTATGTGACTCTATTTTCGAGAAATCGAGCACATCGTCGATGATGGTCTGCAACAGATGCGCAGAGTGGGTGGCATGGCCGATGAGGGTCTGTTGCGGAGTGTCGAGCCGGCCGTGCTGCAGCAGATCCAGCATCCCCAGCACGGCGTTCATGGGAGAGCGGATCTCGTGGGTCATCATGGCGAGGAACTGGGATTTGGCACGGTTGGCCGTCTCGGCATCGTCCCGCGCCCGCGCCAGCTCCTGCTCGCGGCGGATCTGGCTGCCTATCTCCCGCGCCGTGCCCCGATAGCCGAGGAAGCGGCCACCGGCATCATGGCAAGGCTCCGCATTGATCTCCATCCAGCAAGGCCCGCCCGCCAGCATCACCTGGGCCCGCATTCCCCGCACCGGCAGATTGTGGGCGATCAGGTGCCGGTAGTGGCTCCAGGCCGGGTCCTGCTTGTCGTGGGCAAAATCATAGAGGCTTCTCCCCGTCTGGCGGGCCAGCACTTCCCCCTGATAGCCAGGGGCAGAGACATAGCTGAGCCTGTGCTGGGGATCGGTCTCCCAGAACCAATCGGAGGCCATGGCGGCAAAACTGCGAAAACGCTGTTCGCTGGCCTGCAGGGCCAGGGTCTTGAGGTCAACCTGTTCTTGCAGGCGA
This sequence comes from Aeromonas sp. QDB68, assembly GCF_027707405.1. Taxonomy (NCBI): domain Bacteria; kingdom Pseudomonadati; phylum Pseudomonadota; class Gammaproteobacteria; order Aeromonadales; family Aeromonadaceae; genus Aeromonas; species Aeromonas sp. QDB68. The sequence goes on from NZ_JAPCIQ010000047.1 coordinate 22,064, forward strand.
GCCCGATAGGCGATGTTGACCAGGGCCTGGGAGATGAGCGGGCGACAACGCTGCATCGCCGCCTTGCTCTTGAGATCGAAGGTGCCCGCCACGCCGTGCCGGCAGATGAGCACACCGGAAAACCCCGGTCCCTGCAAGCCTGTCATCATGACGCTGGCCCAGCCCGGCGCCCCCGCCAGCGGCGCCAGCTCAGGCAGTTGGGCGGGATCATAGATCACCAGGGTCTCCCCCTCGATGGCCCTGGAGAAGAGCGGTGTCAGCGACCAGGTCCGGCCTACCTCGTCCGGCTGGGTGCTCAGATGGGTGCTGCCCCCTACGGCCTCCCAGGCAACCACATCCGCCTGTTCGAATCCGATAAAGGGCTTGAGAGCAAGAATGAGACTCTCCAGTACCTGCTCCAGACTCTGGGCCTGTGCCAGGGTCGCCACCCCGCACAGCAGGGCTTGAGACTCCTCCCGATATCTGGCCTCCCGCTCCCGGCAACGCATCAGCTCCACCAGCGTGGTTTGCAGTTTGTCGCCCAGGGTTTCGAGTTCGCTATTCCCTATCATCTTGAATCCAGCACAGTGTCAGCTCTCGAGGAAGATTACGCTCGACACCATGAGGTTGCCGTGCGCCAGCTCACCATGGGGTAATCGTCCCTGTTCACCGAAGGTAAAGGGCGTGATGAAGGGGATCTCACCCAGCCTCTGACTGAATTGACTGACGATGTCCCCCAGCCTGTCCCCCAGTGCCAGCCGACAACCGGCACAAAACACCACCAGGGCGCCAAAGGGGCGCATATTGCTCGCCATGCCATATTCAGGCTCGATATTCACCGCATTCAGGCTACGCTGCAACAACCCTTCCTGGCTGCTGTACATGAGCAGCAGCCGCTCTCCCAGTCGGGTCTCGGTAAAGAGGCGCAGCCCCTCCCGCGCCGTCACCGCCTCGGGATGGGAGAGCTTGTAGTAGGGCAGGTCATCGAGCATGCCGACCTGACGGGCCAGTGGCGAGAGCGTCGTCTCCCTGAGGATGGGGCCCACCGGCCAGGGCGTCGCACGCTCGGTCCAGCGACCATAGACCCGGGCCGCCGGCTCGTGATCGATGGTCAGCACCTCCCGCCCGTCTATCCCGGTAATGATGCCGCGACACTCGGTGGGTACATAGCCTGAATGAAACTGGAACGCCAGTTGGCAATCGGGGTAAAGCACCGCCAACACGCACCCTTGTGATCCCTCCCCTTCGTCCCAGCACAGCTGCCACTGCCCGGCCACGCCGTCGTCTGCCGCCGACCCGCCGACGACGGGAACGGTCGCGCCAAACTCGGCGTCGATCCCCGCGAGCACAACCTCCTCCAGCCCCGGGCTGGTGTGCAGCAACACGAGCTGCGGCAGCTCTCCCGGTCGGCCACCATCGGCGATGGCGCGGCGCAGCAATGCCCGCACATCCGGTTGATCCCCCATCTGGCCAGCCACGCCATAGGCCCCCTTGTCATCATAAAGGGCGGCGACCGACAGGCTCCAGCCATGCCGACCATGATGGCCATCCTGGGTCAGGATACCGCCGCAGGAGCTGCAACCGATCAGCCGGGTATCGGGAAAACGTGCCTTGAGCGCACGGCGCAGTTCCGCCGCCTCGTGTGCTTGGGTAAAATAGACCAGCAACAGCGATGGAACATGGGATGACTGGGCATGCAACCGCTCTGTAACTTGTTGGGCGGCCAGTGGGGTCGTCTCGGCAAGCGAGTGAGCCGTCAGGAAGTTCAACATCGTCTCCTAGGGGTACGGGATGCTGGCATCAAGCAAAAATCATACCCTTATCAAACAATTACCTGGCCATGGAGACTAGAATGGTGCTCACTGGCCTCCCACGGGATCACTGCATGTGGCAGAAAAATATCAATGACTTCGACCGGGTTGTCGCCATCGGCGGCGGGCACGGTATGGGCCGGGTGCTCTCTTCCCTGTCGTTCTTGGGATCCCGGCTGACGGGCATCGTCACCACCACGGATGATGGCGGCTCCACCGGACGCCTGCGCAAAAGCCAAGAGTGCATCGCCTGGGGGGATCTGCGCAACTGCCTCAACCAGCTGGTGACCACCCCCAGCATCGGTAGCCAGCTGTTCGAGCACCGCTTTACCGGCCGCGGCGAGCTCGCGGGCCACAACCTCGGCAACCTGATGCTGCTGGCCCTCGACAACCTCTGCGTGCGCCCCCTGGATGCCATCCGGCTCATCAGCGACATGCTGGAAATTGAACCCAATCTGCTGCCCATGTCCGAGCATCCCACCGATCTGTGCGCCCACACCGTCTGTGGCGATCAGATCCTGGGGGAGGTCTCCATCGATCAGCTCACCACGCCGCCACGGGCCCTGAGCCTGAAACCGGTCGTGCCCGCCACGCGCGAAGCAGTCGAGGCGCTGAGCCAGGCCGACATGATCATCCTGGGGCCGGGCAGCTTCCTCACCTCCATCATGCCTCCTCTGCTGCTGCGCGAAATTGCGGAGGCGATCCGCAGCAGCCGCGCCATCGTCGTGTTCATCAGCAATCTGGTGGACGAAGAGGGTCCGGCAGGCCAGTTGTCACTGTCCAGTCAACATCGTTGGCTGGAAGAGCGGATAGGCAGCGGCCGGATCGATGCCATTCTGGCTCCCGAGGGCCCCCAGGTACCCGAGCTGCAGCACTGCCTCGTTCGGGCCGAGCTGGGTGAAGCGGCCCTCCCCCACCGCCACGACCGCCTCAAGCTGCGGCTGGCACTCGACACAGTGATCCTGAGCAGGCTTGGCGAGCGCGACATGGCGGGCTGATGCCCTTCTGGATCAGTGAAACTGGGCCAGATGGGTGAAGACCTGGGGCAGGGAGTGCTCCAGCTCCGCCAGCAGTCTGCCGGCCTCTTGCTCATCTTCCCGGCGACAGGCGGACTCCAGATCCATCACCTGCTGATAGCTGGGTTTGGCGCCATAGCTGCCACAGGACGATTTCATGCTGTGGGCAAGACGCGCCAGGGCTGACCAGTCCCGCTGCTCAAAAAGCGGTCTTAATTGGGCCAACTGCTCGCCTACCTCTTCGACAAACACCGAGATGACGACCGGCATCATCTCGTGACCGATATCATCTGCCAGTTGTCGCAGCACTTTCTGATCCAGCCACTCCATCTTCTCTTCCCTATGATGGTATTCAAACAGACCACAATATAGCGGACCCACAGCCCCGCTGTCACCCGTCCTTCGGGCATGCCCGTATCGCTCCGGATGCTCTTGCGACACCAGAATGTGAGCAGCTTCAAGTTATCGGTATGTCAGTCAGAATGGAGAGAGATAAAGATTGTCACAAAATTAACATTAAAGTAACAATGCAACCCATGAGAATGATGCGGCTCAGCAACACCTCTCTCATCCCTTTTTGCCTGTATGGCTGCTGCGAAGAACCAGGGTAGACATCTACCCTGGTATTTTTTTATCTCTGGTTCAACAAGTTGGCTGCATTGCCATATTCCAGCTCACCCAGCCTGAACAGGCAGAACTCCCCGGGCACCATCTTCACCCAATTCTCGTTGCCGGTGAGCGGCCGGGTGGCGATCAGGGTCACCACATCGTTCGGCGTGGTTTCACTCTGAAAGTCGATGGCCACATCCTCATCCAGCAGACGGGCTTCGCCAAAGGGAGCCCTGCGCGTCAACCAGTAAAGGTTGTTGCTGCAATAGGTCATCACGAACTCTCCGTCCGACAGCAGCATGTTGAACACCCCGAGCCCGCGCAGCTTGTCGCACAGGGTCGCGAGGTAGCGGAACATGGCGGGGAAATTTGCCGGCCGTTTGGGGTACTTGTGCTCCAGCCTGTCGAGCAGCCAGCAGAAGGCGTGCTCGCTGTCGGTGTCGCCGACCGGACGGTGGCGCCCGGTCGGCAGCTTCTTGTAACCGGTCAACTGGCCATTGTGGGCAAAGGTCCAGTAACGGCCCCACAGTTCTCGGGTAAAAGGGTGGGTGTTTTCCAGGGAGACACACCCCCGGTTCGCCTGCCGGATATGGCTGACCACGGCACGGCTCTTGATGGGCAGTGCCTGGACCAGCTTGGCGATGGGAGACTGGGCACTGGGTTCGGGATCCTTGAAGGTGCGAAAACCCCGCCCCTCATAGAAGGTGATCCCCCAGCCATCCTTGTGGGGACCGGTCTTGCCGCCCCGCAGCATCAGCCCGGTAAAGCTGAAGCAGATGTCGGTCGGCACATTGGCACTCATGCCGAGCAGTTCGCACATATACCATCCACTCCCTGAATGTCTTGACTCTAGTTTCGTCAATCAACCGTCACGGCTGGATGAGAGGGCCGGGATGGTCGCCCATCACCCCTCTCAATCCCGGATCGTTGATTACTTGGCCATCTCTTTTTCAACCAGCTGGATCAGGATGTGGATCACCTTGATGTGCACTTCCTGGATGCGGTCGGCATAACCGAAGTGCGGCACTCGGATCTCCACATCGGCCAGACCAGCCATCTTGCCGCCGTCCTTGCCGGTCAGGGCAATCACCTTCATCCCTTTGGCACGGGCCGCCTCGATGGCTTTGAGGATGTTGCCGGAGTTGCCGCTGGTAGAGATGCCGAGCAGCACGTCACCACGACGGCCGACGGCCTCCACATAGCGAGAGAAGACATAGTCATAGCCAAAGTCGTTGGAGACGCAGGAGAGGTGGCTGGGATCGGAGATGGCGATGCCGGCATAGCCTGGGCGGTTCTCGCGATAACGACCGGTCAGCTCCTCGGCAAAGTGCATGGCATCGCAGTGGGAGCCGCCGTTGCCGCAGGAGAGTACCTTGCCTTCCTGCTTGAAGGAGTCGGCGAGCAGCTTGGCCGCCGCCTCGATGTTTTTCAGATTTTGCTCATCTGCCAGGAACGCCTGAAGCACGCTGGCAGCTTCGGTCAACTCGTTGCGGATCAGTTCTTTGTACATGGTTTTTGAAATCTCGTCGTCCAACATAGGGTGGCGGCATTGTCGCACAAGCCAGTCCAATCGTCGCCCCCCGCCCGCCAAGATGGGGCGGGCAGCGCGTTATGCCGATCACAGAACCAAGGTAACAGGCTTGTAAACAGCTTGATAAGTTTGTGCGTATGAATTACAACAGGGGCCACATCCAACAGGTCAGACCTCTGGATCAGTTAACGCCAATTTCCCAACCTCGGCAATTCATGCAAGGAGCAAACAATGACGACGACCCTCACTCTGCTCGGGGTGATCCTGGTGATCGGCGCCATGGCCTATCGCCGTGCGTCCCTGTTCACCGCCACGCTTGCCACGGCCGCCGCCCTGGTCGCCGGCACCTTCTATGGCCATGTGCCCCTGCTGGTGTGGGCGCTGTTCGCGGTGATAGCCCTGCCCCTCAATCTGGTGGAGTTTCGCCGCAACCAGCTGACCAAGCCGCTGTTCAAGATCTACAAGTCCATCATGCCGGAGATGTCCCGAACCGAGAAGGAAGCCATCGAAGCGGGGACGACCTGGTGGGAAGCGGATCTGTTTGCCGGCAACCCGGACTGGAAGAAGCTGCACGCCATTCCGGTCAGCACGCTGTCTGCCGAAGAGCAGGCCTTCATGGACGGTCCGGTTGAAGAAGTGTGCCGCATGGTCAACGACTGGGAAGTGACCCACGAGCGTGCCGATCTCTCTCCCGAGGTGTGGCAATACCTGAAGGACAACAAGTTCTTCGCCATGATCATCAAGAAGAAATATGGCGGGCTGGAGTTCTCTGCCTACGCCCAATCCTGCGTGCTGCAAAAGCTGTGCGGCGCCAGCGCCGTGCTCGCCTCCACCGTCGGCGTGCCCAACTCCTTAGGGCCGGGTGAGCTGCTGCAACACTACGGTACTGACGAGCAGAAGGATTACTACCTGCCCCGTCTGGCTGTCGGCAAGGAGATCCCCTGTTTCGCCCTGACCAGCCCGGAAGCGGGTTCTGATGCGGGCTCGATTCCCGACTTCGGCATCGTCTGCAAAGGCGAGTGGGAAGGGGAAGAGGTGCTCGGCATGCGCCTGACCTGGAACAAGCGCTACATTACCCTGGCTCCCATCGCCACCGTACTCGGCCTCGCCTTCAAGCTGCGTGACCCTGACCACCTGCTGGGTGAGGAAGAAGAGCTCGGCATCACCTGCGCCCTCATTCCGACCCACATCAAGGGGGTCGACATCGGCCGTCGCCACTTCCCGCTCAACGTGCCGTTCCAGAACGGCCCGACCCACGGCAAGGACGTGTTTGTACCGCTCGACTTCATCATCGGCGGTCCGGCCATGGCCGGTCAGGGCTGGCGTATGCTGGTGGAGTGTCTCTCCGTCGGTCGCGGCATCACCCTGCCTTCCAACAGCACGGGCGGCGTCAAGATGCTGGCCCTGGCCACCGGTGCCTACAGCCGCATCCGTCGCCAGTTCAAGCTGCCGATTGGCAAGATGGAAGGGATTGAAGAGCCGCTGGCACGCCTGGGTGGCAACGCCTACATCATGGGCGCCGCCGCCAAACTGACGGTCACCGGCATCGATCTCGGTGAAAAACCCTCGGTCATCTCCGCCATCGTCAAGTACCACCTCACCGACCGCGCCCAGAAGTGCATCATCGATGCCATGGACATCCACGGCGGCAAGGCCATCTGCATGGGGCCGAACAACTATCTGGCCCGTGGCTATCAGGGGGCCCCCATCGCGGTGACCGTCGAGGGAGCCAATATCCTGACCCGCAGCATGATCATTTACGGTCAGGGAGCCATCCGTTGCCACCCCTACGTGTTGCCGGAGATGCTGGCCGCCAGCCACCCCGACAAAGAGCAGGCGCTGAAAGATTTCGACAAGGCGATGTTCAGCCACGTGGGCTTTGCCATCAGCAACCTGGTGCGCAGCTTCTGGCTGGGGTTGACCGGTGCCCGCTTCGCCGCCGCGCCCTACAAGGATCAGACCAAGGGCTACTATCAGCAGCTCTCTCGCCTCTCCGCCAACCTTGCCTTCCTGTCAGACATGGCGATGGGCACCCTGGGTGGCGAGCTCAAGCGCAAAGAGCGGGTCTCTGCCCGCCTTGGCGATGTGCTGAGCCAGCTCTATCTGGCCTCCAGCGCCCTCAAGCGCTATCAGGATGAAGGACGCCAGCAAGCCGACCTGCCGCTGCTGCACTGGGCACTGCAAGACGCTTTGTTCAAGGCTCAGGAAGCGATCGACGAGTTGCTGCGCAACTTCCCGAATCGCTGGATTGGTCTGGCCCTGCGCGCCATCGTGCTGCCCCTTGGTCGCGACCTGAAGCGTCCCTCCGACAAGCTCGACAGCCAGGTGGCCCGCCTGCTCCAGGTGCCAAGTGCCACTCGCAGCCGTCTGGCCGAGGGCCAATATCTGACGCGCGAGGAGGGCAACCCCTTCGGGCTGCTGGAACAGGCGCTGGACGATGTGCTGACCGCAGAGCCGCTGTTTGACAAGGTGTGCAAGGCCGAAGGGAGCAAACGCCCCTTCACCCAGCTCGACAAGGTGGCAGAGGCAGGCCTGAGCCTCGGTGTCATCAACCAGGTCGAAGCGGATCTGCTGCGGCGTGCCGAGGAGAGTCGTCTTCGCACCATCAACGTCGATGATTTCGATCCCGTCGAGCTGGTGGCCAACAAGGCACTGTTTGAAGCCTCCGCCTATCACAGGGCAGCTTGATGCCTCTGATGCCAGAACGCCTCCCTTGTGGAGGCGTTTTTCATGAAAGGGCTGGTGGATGGCATCCGATACGAAGAAAGAGAAACCGACTGGATCATATTTTGGATATCAATCCGTTTCCTATATTGAATGAAGCGGTTAAGGTAAGCACAGGATCACACACAGGATTGCATATTGACATCCTCCCCCACCTTAGCGCTTCGCGTCACAGGAGGGGGATTCCCATTACTGGGTGATAGCTGCTCGCG
>NZ_JAPCIQ010000048.1:0-29612 GCF_027707405.1 Aeromonas sp. QDB68
AATGAGCGTTCACATTGGTCCGGAAATGGTGTTCACGTTGAATCGGAATTGGTGTTCATGATCGGCCGGAATATGCACCCACTCCTTTAATTTGACGAAGGGTTTGGGTTCCTGCTGACGCCAAACTTGATCGGCCCCTGAATATTTGTAACCACACAACTTTAATCTGGTGGTGATCAGTTTGCGCATGTCCGGGGAGGTGTTGGTCCAGTCGATGGGATGGAAGCTGATCGGCCCAGCCGTGCTCAGCGCCAGCTTCATCGTGCCGAACAACATGGTGTCGAGGGTTGTTATCCGATCTGACAGCAGCGCGTTCTCGACGGCCTCCAATGCCTCAGCCACAATCCGCGCCTTTACCTCGTCGCGTTTACTCGCCTCAGCCTTCGCCTCAGCTGTATTCTTCCTCACCATTGCGCCCCTCCTTGCCCTTGCCGCGCCGAAACTGCGTGAATCGGACCTTATGCGTTCTGAAAAACAGATCGAGGTGCCATTTCAATCGCCGCCGTGCGGACCGTAAACGAGCATCCTCATGTTGACCCTGCGCCTCCCGAATGTCCTCCAAAGACTCCAAGATGTGCTGCCTCAATGACGTTGCATCGCAGCAGCAAATTTGCAATTCCGAGTTCCAGGATGGGCAATTCGTAGGGGAGCTATGCAAGGCCATTGCACTTGACTTAATAATCACTTATATCAATCCCATCAGCACAGTAACAGGCATTTATTGCACTGTCCATATAGCCCATTTTCTCACAGACCGAACCCGCCTTCTGGCGGGCCGATCCCAGTTTGAGGCACTAGGCTGCCATGACTGCGTCAACCGTCACTGGGCGCTCGGCATAATAGGCCACACCAGTCAGACGACGAGTGATCACATCCACGCCGATCACGTTCAGGGCCTTGGGCGTCACCTGCCGCGAAGCCAGATAATGCACAAGCTGCAACATCGAACACTTGATCATCAGTGGATCTATGTCCTCAAGGGTCAATTCCGAGTCGGCCAAGGCATCGGGGCCGTGCTTCTGCAACATCCCTTCCATCCACAAAATCGCGTTGATTGATGTCCCGCAGCAAGGCTCGTAGAAGGTATTCCCCTCTTCGCCCCCGATTAACGCTTGCAGCAGGTCTGAAACGTCCGTGGGGGTCGGGTAGAAGCTGGTGCCCTTTTGATGGAAGCCTGCTTCGCTGAGTACATACCCCAGCACATCGCTTACCGGGTCGGCGTGCATCGCCGCACTCAGGGACTTCGAAAGCGCAATGGCCGTCTCTTCGAGGTCGCCTGGTATCACGTTCTTGCAGGGATAGAGTCCGGTTTGGTGGAATGCCCATTCGTCGATGAAGGCGGTGAGGAATTGACTGACACCCATGCGGTAGCGCGTGGATTCGATGAGGTTCATGGCTTGATTGAGATGAGCTTTTGCGGCTGGATTCATTAAAAGTCCTCCAAGGAGATTGGCCCCAAATGAGAGGCCAAAGTTCAGAGTTGCTGGAGTCTTGGCAGAACAATCGGTACCATGCCGCTGTCATGCCGTGCGTGTGTGCTGCGTGTGACAGGCCCGCTAGATGGTTGCGCTCCTTCTAGTGGGCCGCCCATGTCGGGCATCTCTCCTCGTGATATTGTTTCCCCTCTGTTGAAAAGACTGATGGCCGGGCCGTATGAGGCTTGCGCTCACTACTGCGCTCCAACCATCCAACCACAAACCGCCTTATCCCACGCGCGGTCTTCCGTTTGGCTCGATTTGCCAGTAACCAGGCTGACATGCGTAGCAACTGGTTCTCTACGTCGATGCCTGGGTACGTCTTGGCCCATAGCTGCAAGTCCTCCGTGGACGGTACGAACTCTTGGCCGTCCTTGAGTACCAGGCTACAGGGGGGGGTGACGTTGGGTGACACCGGCACTTCGGTACTTTGTTCCTTCATCGCGTTCTCCAAGAAAATAACGCCCCGAGGATCGGGGCGTCAGGTGGTGCTGCTTACATGCAATAAAGCATCTGGGGATACTGCAAGCCAAGCCGGGCGAAGGGGTTTTCATCATCTTGTTGCCCCCAACCACCCTCTTCATAGACCGGTGGTGCCGACTGCTGTTGGCGTTGCTGGTTCTGAGTCTGTTGCGGGCGCTGCTGTTGCGGCTGGCCCTGAGTCTGTTGCGGGCGCTGTTGGCCCTGCTGTTGGCCCTGCTGTTGCGGGCGCTGCTGTTGCGGTTGGCCCTGAGTCTGTTGCGGGCGCTGCTGTTGCGGTTGGCCCTGAGTCTGTTGCGGGCGCTGCTGTTGCGGCTGGCCCTGCTGTTGACCCTGACCGCCTTGCTTAGCGCCGAGCATCTGCATCACGCCACTAAAGCTATCGACCAGGATTTCGGTGGTGTAACGATCCTGGCCGCCTTGGTCTTGCCATTTGCGGGTTTGCAGCTTGCCTTCGAGGTAAACGGAGCTTCCTTTTTTCAGATATTCACCGGCGATCTCTGCGATCTTGCCCATGAACACCACGCGATGCCATTCAGTGCGTTCTTTCTGCTCGCCGGTCTGCTTGTCTCGCCAGCTCTCACTGGTGGCAAGGGAGATGTTGGTGACCGCCGCGCCCGAAGTGGTGTAACGCACTTCCGGGTCTTGTCCCAGGTTGCCGATCAGGGTGACTTTGTTCAGTGACGCCATTTTTATTGTCCTTAGCTCGCACAATTCTGCGTGATGGTGGAATTGCTCAGTTCAAGCCAACGCCGGGCAGTGGCATTGATGATGGATTTGCGTTGCATTTCACGGCGGTGGGGGCCAGTCCAAAACTCGCTGTTTCCGTAGCTGACACCCGCCGCTTCCGCCTTCTCAAGGGCCTCGATGTCAAACAGCTCGACATGCAATGCCCCGCCTTGCAGATACGAGACCGAATAGCCGCCAATGGCTTCACCTAGCCCTTCCCGCGAGATCTTGCGTCTCAGGCGCGGCTGGGTATCGGCTCCGCAAAATTCGAATTGGTCGGTTTCATAGATAAGGTCAGCGGTCACCCGCTCAATGACCCCCATGTGGGAGGCCATCTTGATTTGGCCGTGATAGTGGACGTAGACGGTCAGGCTCATGTCTTCGGCAAGGATCAGGCTGACATGGTGTGCCCGTGGATCCCAGGAGAGCCCTGAGCTGAAAACGGATTTGAACAGGTCGACGCAATGACTCAATTTCGTGCGTACAAACCCGGTGTTCTCCAGAGCTTGGCGAACAAAGAAGTTTGCCTCCGCGCGAAAACGCGCTTCATCTTCTGGGGTCTTTACCAGCTGAGCTTTGATGGCGCGAATCGCGTCACAGAGCGTGTCCTTGGAGTTTGTCTTCATGGCTGCCTCCTACCTTTGAGAGATAGAATATATCCGTCTGGGATAGTTCGCAACGATTTTCAAAAAAATTGCCATGAAAAAAGCGCCTTGGAGGCGCTCTTTTTGAAACACGTTGAATGTGACAGTCTGTTACTTTTCGCTCAGCTCTTTCAATGTGGCAAACTCGTGTTCAGAGATCACCTTCTGGCCGCCCAGCAGGCGTTCGCTGAATAACTGCGCCATCACCAGCATAGAGTCGGCATTCAAATCCAGCTCTTCCATGTAGTCTGCTGCTACGTTGCTGATGTGGGTGACCATTTGCCCGCGTGCCAAAAGAGCTATGTCGGTAGGAAGCACGCTGGCTTCTTCTGCCTTGGCAACGGTCTTGGTGCTCTTGCCAATGGTCATCGCAAACACTTCGCGTGATAGCCCGAGCATCGAACGGACACGTACCAGGTCTTGTCCAGTTCTGATGGGGGCAGTCAAATACTGACGGATGTCTGCTGCCGTCAGTTCAACCATATCTTCGCCCATAAGGAACCTCATTTCGTTTAATTGCACAGCTTACACATCATTTGGCTTACGCCGCTTGAACGCTATCTATCGTTGTGGTGGTGCCGACTTCTGGCCGTGGCCAGGCTCAAACACTTTGATAATCGCTTCTTCTTGTCCCTTGATGACAATTTTTAATAATCCATTTTTGCAAGCTATGCCCCTGCTGTCGAGACATTTCGAGTGAAAGGCGTTAAATATATGTAAATTGGATTTTTGTTAATTTAACGCCCCGTGCAGGCAGTTTCTACTGATGTATAGAACTGGTATGGCCTGTTATGCAGATCCTTCTGCAAGTCCTCGAACAAACCTCTACCAGCAAGCTCTGATGCAGGGCAACTGGCCAGACCATTAAGGTCTCACATCGTCCTTTGCGGAAAGCGAGATTTTGGCACTGAGGGATGGCGATGGCTTCGTGCTGATGCCCGGTCATATCAATGTCCTCCGTGGAGAATATAGAGTCACAGCTAGAACGTGCTTGCGTTCGACCCTGTGAAGTTGGAATCCATTGCTACCAGGGGGCGCCCGGCTCACCGCTCATTGTGTCGCTCTATCACTTCCTGCCTCCTCGCCTATCGTATACGTCTCCAAATGTCATGGCCGACTCACAATGGATCCCTGCGATCCTGTGGATCCACTTTTGATCCACAGTCGGTGACCTCCTGTGCGCCTCTCTGGGGCCGTTCTGAGGGTGGGTGAATACCATGGGGAGGGTAAATGGCAGGAGTTGCCCAGCTGCGTCTGATGCGCTCTCAGTCACTTGCACCATGAATGTTAACGCGATGTGTGTATCTCCCAGAATATCAGATAGATAGGATCGCCTTACTACTACTATTAAGTCATTAATTATTTGATCTCTCTTCTTGTTCTTTAGATCTCTTTTCATTGGATCAAGATACAGATCAAGATAAAGATAGGAACGGTAAGTCATTGATTCATAAGCGTTAAAATTGACAAATAAATGGTATACCTTCACATTTCGATGTTATACCTTCACATTTCGATGTTATACCTTCGTTTTTCGATGCTATACCTTTGCTTTTCGATGGTATACCTTGTCAAAATAGTTCTTATACCTCACCCCCTAAAACACAGCTTATCTACATGTTATCAACAGGTAACGCACAGCTTTTCGGCAATGGAGTTAATGTGTCAGACACACTTGAGCATGATGTAGCCAGGGCGATAGCCCAGTTTGAGGTCAGCCTATTCGGTTCTGAGGATGAAAAGCTGGTCTCGCACTTCATGAGTCTGGTTGATCACACCAAGATCGGTCGGATTTTGGAGCGTGTGTCGGCAGGCAGTTCGCCCGATGAGGCCGTGAGGCTATACGCCCCCCTTTTTTCTGGTGGTCAGTGGTTTAGAGCACTCCAAAGTGAAAACGATTCACCAGATGCACCACCTTCACAAACTACTGCGACACCTAAACCGCCTCTACCGTCCCAGTCGACGGGGGACATTGAGCTACTGGAACCGTCCGGCACTGAGCGGGTGAATGATGTCTCTACCTCCCCTACTGGCCGCCATCCCAAAAGCAAACATGTCGTTGGTTTTGCACTTGATGGCGTTGACCAGAAAGGCCCTCTGCCTCGTCAGCTCAGCAATCATAATCCCTTGGTGCTGAGTGCAGGGCTGTTTAGGACAATGCCAAAATCACTGATAAACAAGGGAAATCAACATCGACCCGTGCATGAGAGTGATGTGGTCCATCCTTTAGCGCCTGGCGTGATGCGTAATGCGCGGGCAATGACGTTGACGGGGCCAATCCTCGATACAGATTTCGATGCGCGGACGTACCTGTGCATGGTCTCGATCCTGGGAAATCTGACATCGGCTGAGTATGACCAGGCCGTGTCACATCCGATGGAAATTACGCCTGAGATGTTTTACGAAGCAGTGCTGGAGAATATGGGTAAAAGGGAGGCTGACGCATATATTAGGGACTTGATTGAATCGAAGAAAATCGTTGCCACCTGTTCGCGTTTGAGATCTGTCGCTCTTACTTTTTATGACGATCTCAGTGATGCGGAAAATCCGAACTCAAAGGGAGGACTCAAGGGCAATGTGCTCATTGCAGGCCTGGTTTCTCACATAGAGCTCCTAAATACTGGCTATATCCTCCTCCGTCCTGACCCGGCGATGAAAACCATGTACCGGGAAACGTGCAGGTTGATCCCAATCAATAGCTCATCAATCCTGTCGCTGGACCACCAATTTAGTCTCCAGTTGGCCCTTTGGATACCAACGCTTAGCACGCGGCAGTTTGACAGCCAGACAGGCTGGGTGATGGTTAACCGGCGCTACACAGTCAGGGAAATTCTCGAACAGGTGCATCCCTTGGATCCAGGTCAGGTGTACCAGAGCAGCCATCGGAAGATGGTCCATTGCGCTTTGTTGGAGCTGATTGAACGTGATGTGTTGAAAATCAACGTCATGCAAGATGGGGCTCGTGTACGCATCGACTCCCAAAACTCGCTCTTGTTCACATTACCGAAGTCCCGCGCCATCATCGAGATCGTGAGTCACCGCATTTCACATAGCGAGTCTCGCCATCAGCGGGTAAAGCAGCTATCGGCTGATGTGCTGGATGATAACAGCAGCAGCAAGGTACTGGCTTCGACCATCAGTGACCTACTCAAGTCCATCAGCTGGAAAGGCTTACGTCAAAGTGATGCCTTATTCGTAGAGCGCATGAGTAAGCAGTATGCAACCACAATCCATAAATCCGGCGAGCTGATCGCGGAGCTGAATGAACGTGATGAATTGGCAGCCATCAGGTTGTTGCGCACGATTGTGGCAGGTCGTCGCCAAAGGCTGGGTGAGCTCTTTGGGGCAGTTTTGGTTGGCAGTGAGAAGGAGATCTTCAACCAATTGACAGCAAAGGCCTGGACGGTAGGCAAGTCAGCTCCACCCACCAACTGTCGATTAAGGGAGATCCTGCTCTCCCTTCCCACGGAAAAAAGCATTCATGATTACAAAACGTGGGCTCATGAGCATGGGTCACTCATCGAAGAGTTTATCGCTCTGGCTACGTTAGAGGAGAATGCGGCTGCGGTGAAGGCGCTCAATGGCACCATGTTGAAGTCCCGCCTGCTCGGCCCGCTTGATAGAGCCAAAATGGCCAAAGAGAGCAAGGCCATTCAACTGCGGCGATAATTATGTGGCTGTTTCTGGTCGGACTTCTCAATCTGCGACACCGGACACGGTTTTTCCAGCGAGCGTAGACAGTGAAGGTATAAGAGCAATTTTGTCGTTTTTCACGCCTAACTATCCGTAGGGGATGATCTATAGGTGATTTACTCAAATCACAGCATAACCTACGGATTTTGTTGGAGCCTACCCAATAATGAAAGTAAACCTTTGCGAAGCACTTCTGAATATGTTATTTCAATGAAAAATAAGAAGTTAACATCGTCTTCCAGGCTGGCTGTAGACGTTGTTCAGGTAGTACAAGCACGCCGTAGCAGTGGATTTCTTGATCTTATGGTTGGCTGATGGTTGTAGAGCACATGCAGGATGTCGATGTGCTCTGTGTTGGTTAAGCGTGACAAGGATTTCGCGCATGAAAGATGACGACAATAGCAATTCATCACAAGTGAATCAGAGTGGTGACCCCGTAGCGTTTGGTGAACTCTACACGGTACGAGACATAAAAAAACTTCACAGCGAACTGCTGCAAAGACACTTTGGCAGCACCTTACAATGGTTGAAGTCCATCTATCCCTGCATCGTCGGTATGCAGTTCGTTCTCTACGTGTTTTTCGTATATGTCGTGGGTGTCGAGCCGGAGTTTCAGCTGGAACTTCGCAATCCCATGTCCCTGGTCGCGTTTACCCTGTTCTTGTCAGTCTCCTGGCCGATGGTGATGGTGCCGGTCAATCGCGGTATCCCGCCAACGTTTGAAGAGTGCGAGTTCCTGCTGTGTGCCCAATACGTTCAGGCCCATGAGGGTTGCGATAAGGCCGAGCTTATCGAGCGCCTTCAAGCCCATCGCCGTGTCATTCAGGCTCAGGTATTGAGTAACGATCTCTTGCGCAAGCAATCATGGCTACTCTGGTTTTGGTGTCGGGTTCGGTGACCAGCCACTAGGCTAGAAGAGGGGCGTCCACTGGGACGCCTTTTTCTTATCTATCACTCCCTCCCCTCACCTCACCTGTCTCTCCCCCCCCCCCAGTGCTTCTTCTGTGACTTTAGCTCGGCAGCAGCTGCTCAACGCACGTATACGAATCATAGGTTCAGATCCTATGGATATAGTTCGGACAGTGACGCTCACCGAGGGAAAGAGGGGTTGGCACACTGGGCGACGACATGGGGTGGCCAGGACCGCGTAGTGGGAACTGGTGCCCTCGCCCGCTGATCGCCAGTACCCGCCTGCACCAGGGTGGCCACCAGGCAAAATGGATGAGTTCCCTACCTCATTTTCCACGAGAGACACGCACCGGGCGCTTTGCCCGAGGAGCTGTTGGACGACAGTGCTCGCACGCCCGTCGTAACGGGGTCTCAAGCCCGATGACATCGAGCCGGCATGATCTGCACGAAGGACTTTGAGGAGGCAACGGTTCTGGCCATTACCAGGTGATCACCCCGGTGTCCGGCAGCGTCGCTGTCGTCGCGCAGCTGGTACCGTGTCAAGCAAGGACAGGGAGAGGCAAGGAGAGAGATCGTGATCGGTGAGGAGCGTCTGCCAGCCCTCATCAAAGAAAAAGCGAGCCCATTGGAAGCTCGCCTTAAAGGTGCTGTTGCCCAAAGCATGGGTTTAAAAATTATTGTGTCACGATCCCGGTAGGCGATGTTAGGCAGCAATCCTTGCGGTTTCAGGGTCTCGATTCAATGCCTCATGCAGCTCAGGCCGAGCGTCTGGTACCGGCCCAGCGAATGGTCGTCGTACTCCAGCACTGGCGTGCCCACCTGGCGGAGCTCCAGCCAAAGGCACAGCTAAAGTCCGCAAAGGACGGGCATCAGACTTGCCTTGATGTATTTCACTTGTATTACAAAGACGGGTTTGCCAAGTCCTACCTGACTGTGGTGAGACTTCCATTTGCTCCGGCTTCTTGCGTGACATGGCCACTGGCGTCATGGCCGATATACCAGGTGATCACCTGCCCTCGTTGTCCACCGATGACGCTCATGCTGGGCTACCGGCGTGGCACACCGTCAAGGAGACGACGCTGCGTTCCTGGACGATTTCCCGGTGCGAGGTGCTCATGGTTTTCCTTGGAGGACGGTGACATCTCCCAAGGGAGAGCTGCACGCTCGTGGGGTGACCTGGCCACTGCCGTGGAGCCCGGCCTGACCGGGGTGATCACCAGGTAATACGGGTCGTGGTTGTCCACCATCCACGCAGACGCCTCCCCTACCCGCGTCGCACGCCGCCGAGGAGCTGGCCACACCGGCGGTGTTCCTGGCGATCCTGGATGAGCTCCGGGTCAACCGAGATGATACCGTCCTTCGAGGAGATCAACGGATGTCGGCACCGCGCGGTCGTTCTCACACCCAGGTGGAGTTTCACCGTGCTGGGCGAGTGGCCGGTTTACCGGGGTGATCACCAAGAAGGCAAAAGCCCCGCTCAATGAACGGGGCTGCGGGTAAAGGCGGTGCTCCTGGAGAGCTACGTGATGTCCTTTATTGCATCTAACAGTTTCCCGGCATTAATGCTCTTGCGCATGTGGAGCAGTCCACGAAAGACCTTAGCTGCCGTCAACTTTTTAGCGGTGAGGCGCTGTAATTCATCGACCCACAAGTTCAATTCTGCTCGCTCATCAGGGGTCAGCCTAATGGGGGTCGGCGCTGTGCCAGTCGTTACGTTGCGGCGGGAGCCGACTGTGGTTATTGGCTCTTTGTCCTTATCCTTTTCTTTATCCCAACGTATCGCGGGACCAACAAGTGGCTTTGACATTTTCTGTTACCTTTGTAATTCATTAACCTTGTTCATTACTTCTGCCGCTAGCTCCTTGTAGTCCATGGTCGCGAGCGCCCCAGGGCGATAAAACTTGAGAGGCACACTGGTGACGCTGGCCTGCCCAATAGCCTCTTCCCGCCGGATACAAGAGGTGAGTATGCCTCCCTTACCGTGCGGGCCAATCCGATCCCTAAGCGCGTCTAGCTGCGAATCTAAGAAGTCGTTGATAAGTTTGTTCTGCTTGGCCCGCTCGTTCCTGAATGCGTAGTAGGGGACGTTTGGGCTTTCCTTCACTTCCTCAAGGGCATCGAGTAGGTCGGCCAAGCCGTTCAGACTGAACGAACCACCATCTACCGGGATAAGGAACAAGTCAGCGGCCATCATGGCATTCGTTGAGGTGAGTGACAGATTTGGAGGGCAGTCCAGTATGATAAGGTCGTATTGGTCATCCACCTTGGCTAGGTGGCGCATCAAGATCCGCTCGCGGTGTATCTGGGTCAGGCTTTGCTCGATGACACGGGAAAGGCGTATATCCGCTGGCACCAGGAACAGATTGGGGATCGGCTCCTTATTTGCCTCTGCCTGGATGATGGCGTCCTGAATGTTGACCCGCTTAGGCTTGTCGAACAGGTCAGCAACGGTCATGGAGAAATCGTACTTGCCGCCGGATAGCACTGTGCTGAGGTTTCCTTGCGGGTCGAGATCAAACGCTAGGACTCGCTTTCCCTGCTCTGCATAGCGGGCAGCCAGATTGATCACCGTGGTCGTTTTTCCGCAGCCCCCCTTCTGATTTATCACTGCCAGTTTCGTTGCCATCAATTCCTCGTTTGTCTGAAAGTCCATGATTGAAAATCAAGTCTAATCCATGGTTGTCGCTGTTACAAGATCGCCAAAACCATCACTACCGCTGTTTAACTACTACATTTGTAGTTCATGTGTAATACATATATTTGGTCGTTCAACACCCTCGATGTAGTCCAATTGTAATACAAACATTGGTAGTGACGGGGCAAGAGGGGAGATGGTTGTGGGCGGTCATTCAAGGACACGGATGACACGGCAGGAGTGAGGAGAGATCACCGGTGACGACCGTCGTGGCCATGTCACCCGAGGGCGGGCAGAAGTTCCCTCGTGGACTTCATGATGTGTACTGGGGGATCACTCCCCCGTTCCAGGAGCCATCAGGCAGCGCATTCGACCCGCAGCTCGTTCGCCATCCTCGTGCAAAAGACACGAGCGATTACGGCCCTATCCTGTGGCGAGATCTGCATCTCGCGCATGTGTTGCAGTGCCAGATTACTCATGTGCTCAATCATCACACCCTTGGCCAGCAATGCTATGTCCCTGGGCAGTACGTTCGAATCCTCCGCTCTCATGATTGCGCTGGTCGATTTACCAATGAGTTTGGCAAATGTGATTTGGTCTAAGCCTACCATGTGGCGGATCTGTAGCAGGTCTGCTCCGGTAGTGATTGACCCAACCATGTACTGTCTCATTGCATCAGCGATTATTTCGCTCATTAAAACCTCGGATGGCGATTCCGAAAACGACTTGGCCATCATTGAGTTGTGACTGCGCAAACCCTCCTTCTCCACCAAGGACAGCCACGACTCACGCTCATCGCGATGGCCACGCTCATCCACGAACCAAGCAGGGATCGGCTCACCACGGATAGTGATCGGTTTTGAGCCCTGCAATGGTCATTCTCGCGACTCGTTTTGTATTACATTTGAACTACAACGAACATGCCGCAAGCCATCAAGTACAGTGCTCAAGACGATTTGAATGCTTGCCCTGATTGATCGTAGAGCTTGGAGATCTCGAACCACTCAGGGTGGCGCTGCATATCCATATCAAAGACATCACCCGTCAGTTTGATGAAGTCTCTGCCTGGCAGTATCGTGGTGGGCGGGTTGACGATGAATGGACGGAGCATGGCTTCGGGGCTTTTCAAGGGGTAGCGAGAGATGACCATGTGCAGCTTGGAATCTTTCGTGGCGGTTTTCAGCCATTGCTTATACGCCTGAGTGTGTTTTGCATAAACGGCTAGGGCTACCCCGAAGCACTGCTGCTCATGATCTTGGAACTTACCGTTGTCGATATAACGCCTCAGCAAGTAGCCCAGGCCATCAGTCACTTCGGTCAAGCTAAACGATTTGGGCAGCGGTCTGTAGAAGCCCTCCTGACTGATACTGAACATGATGCTCAGATCAGTCTCAAAATCCCGGAGGTAAAAGTAGTAGGAATTGAATGGGTTTGAATGATGGAACTCGTTCAGTGCCCAATCACCGGCGGCAAGGTGCGCCTTGGTGATCGCCATGTCGATATAGTTCGGGTCGGTGTGATCTATGGCCATGAAGGGTCGCCTGTTTTGTAGGGTGTGTTCGTGCCAACGCAATGTCGTTGGAGGAGATTCAGAATGAGCTCACGGCCTACTCATCCCGGTAATAGTCCTCATCATCATCACGCTGGTAATCCGCTGGCGTGCTTTGCTCAGTCCGGCCCACCTCGTAGCTCTGTTGCCACACCCGCTGTGGCTCCCCGTTGAGCAGAGCGGGGTGGAAGGGGCTCTGTCTGTTTTCGCCCAGCCGCTCGTAAACAGAATCGTTCCAGCCCTGCAAGTAACCCTCGCTACGAGCGTACTCATAGAGGCGTTGAGTCAGCTCTGGGGTCAGTTGGTCAACGTGCAGCCCGCTCCAGCATTCCACGCCGTTCGAATTGGAAGATACCTGCGGCAGGTAGGCCGGGTCTTTGGATAGAACAGTCAAGGTGCCCATGGTGTTTCCTCGTATATGAATCCGCGATCAGGCAATGAAACGACGCCACTCAACCCGTGATGGAAGTGAGTCGATGATGTAATAGAAATAGGTGATCTCATGGTGGTTGTAGCAATCGGTCACTTCCACCGGAGCTGGATTGGGGTCAAGAAGCGTCTGTTGCAAATAGAGGCACAGGCCGAGCACCGCCGGGCCGTATTCTTCGCCGATCTGTAAGTGCGACTCAGTGTTCGCAATCAGTTCATCGGAAAAGCGGCGGGCACGCTCCAGGCAAATCGCATCATTGGTCATGTCTCTAGTCTCCATAGTGCCAACTCTTATAATATGTTTACGCTATCCCAAACGGATAGTAAAGGACGTTTTATAAAATTTCACCTTTTCATCGTTCACGCCAAGCAAACTCAGCCCTTGCGCGGCCCCGAACCTTCACCGAGGCGGATTGGTCCCATCGTTTATGAGGGGCGGATTTGTCCATCAAGGAGTTCGAGGGGGGATAAGGCAGGAGGAGGGGAGTAGGCAGGTTTTCGCCAACTGGCAAGCTGAAAAATAATCTCTATAAAATGCTTGTAACTATCCCATGCGGATATAGAATGCGTTTATCAGATCGGCTTGAACATGCTGCATCTGTCATAGCGGTGCGATGAACATGTCCACGTACAGAGTGATCAGGGCACCAATCAGCATTCCAGTGCGGCATTAGATGAACAACTACGCCAATCAGCAAATATGCGGCTGAGGTGTGCCTATGTCTGGGCATCAGGTAATCACCTAATGTCGCCACTACATAAGGGGCTATATATGGGTTTCTTTAGCTGGAAAACGTGCGATACCAACGAATCTATCGCTAACGATCAAACCGATAGATGCCGTCCTGTATATATGCTTCAACCCGATGGTAAACCGGCTATTTACGAGCCAAGTTATTCCGGGTACGGCAAATTTGCTGGAGTCGATTGTTACGAGTGGCTTGGCCGGATGAATAAGAGCGAATTGGGGATTACTGAGCCCATGTCTGAGCAATCGTTGGTGATGCTGGGGATCAGCCTCGATGTGGGCTCTGTGGTTAAGCGGGTGGCTGACGGGGCCTTGTTCTCGGTCTTCATGCGTCAGTTGGCGGTGCCCACCGCGACCCATCTGCCGATTCAATACAGCGTACCCTGTGACGAGTTTGGCGGGCTCTCTGTCAATGCTGCTCTGGAGCAGGGGTTGGCCGAGCGGATTGAGGTTTCGGAACAGATCACCGTCCCTTATCCGCTCAAGTTCTCGTTCAATCCTGACGCCATCTATGAAGATTTTGGGCCGTCTAGCCTCTGCGAGTATCAGGGCTTTTTCTATGACGACGACGAGGCGGAGGAGTGATGGTAAACCCCTTCTATGATGAGCTTGGCCGTACTATGCGGCGGTCTACGCCGCTTTATAAGCCGTCCCTGTTGTTGCTGGTAAAGCGGATCCCGCAGCACTATCAAGTGCAATTTCGTGGCGTCACATTGGGCCACCGACTGGGCTTTTGTGGGATGCGGCAATTTGCGAACTTGGCTTTAGCTGTGCGATGGATGGAGTCGGAGATAGGGGCCGCTAACGCCTACAAAAGACCGATACGGCTTACCCTCGATGATGTGCTGGCTTGTACCAGTAATACCCTGCCGGAGTCGCTACTGGTGCAGATCCGGCGCTATGTCAGTTAACATGAAGTTATCCATATCAGGGTTTCTTCTGCGATTAAGCGCGTTATTAAGCGCCAATGGCCCTTTTTTTTGGCCTGACAAATGGATTACCGGTTTCATTGCAAGGTCAATTCAGAAAAGTGAAACCATATGGTAATCTGATTGGGTAGCCGAATATTTAATTTCCGTGATGCTGGAGTTTACCATGACCGATTTTTTTAAAACTTTACTGAATATCCGTAGCCTGCGCGTTGCATTGCGCGACATGCCTCTCGATCAGGTATGCGAAGCCAAAGAGAAATTTGACCTGGTATTTGCTGAGTTGCAGGAAGCTGCCGAGCAAGAACGTGCGGCCCAGGAAGAACACAATCAGAAGTTGGCGGAGTTCTCAAAACTCTTGGCCGAGGCGGGTATTGATCCGAATGAATTGGTGGACGCTCGCCAGGCTGCTTGGACTGAGGGCAAAGCGAAGGTCAAAACCACAAGCAAACGCGAACCGCGCCCGGCCAAGTACGGGTTCATGCAGGACGGGATCGAGGCTACGTGGACTGGCCAGGGCAGAATGCCGAAGGCGTTGGCGGAGCAGGTGAAGGCCGGGAAGGCGTTGGAAGATTTCCTGCTCTGATACGGTACCGCAAGGACATTGAGACCGCACCACATCACCCTGGTGCGGTTTTCATTTGGGCGTCGTCGAGGTGCTGGAATCGACACCCATCTCACCCGGTAAGCCCTCTTTAGATCGCCCTGAAAGCCGCGTCAGCGTAGGATAGACGCTCATTTTCGATGTCAGCAGCCGTCAGTTCGTAAGAAACTGGCAAATAAATGCAGATGTAGGCAAGGCGTATGCAATTTAAGGGCGAGCGTAGTTAGCGTGTGTCCTTGATGGACTTCACATGCGTACCATCATCCTTCATACATACTACACCCGTACTACTCTTGGCCTCGTTGTGATGCCTTAATGGCTGCATATGATGTCCCTTATGCCTTTAAAGTGGCGAATGAGGCTTAATTTAATAGCTCGGAGCCAGTTCTGCGAGCAGACGGCGCATTTCGGAGGCTGGATCGTACTCTTGGGGGGCTAGTTGGCAGTGCTTGATGGCGTGATTGGCCTTAATCTGGGTGCCCGCCAACGTGTCAAATTCCTGCTGTCTGCGGTCAAGCGCCCTCTCAATTTGGATCTGCGCCTGAAAGCTCCCTTGGGTGCCCAGGTCATTTATCGCCTTCGCTATCGCCCCCTCGTACATTATCTGCAAGGTGTCTTCACTGCGGGCTCTCTTGAACCTCGAATAATAGAAGTCGAACGAGTGGGTGGAGGGTAGATCTTGGCTTACCGGAGAGGAGGCAATTTTCGGCATGTGTCCTGCTTGTTGTAGTGGGTTCCATTCTCACATTATCTCGCAATTGGCGCGTGGTGTGCGAGTCCCGAGATCACGGTTGTTGCCTTCTGAGCCGCGCCGCGTCTTGGTTTGGTGGCTACACGGTAGTCCCGAGGGACGGCAGGCTTGGGGCAGGGCATCAATCACCGTGAACCGTTCTGGTGCTCTCGATGTCCTTCATGGAGGGGGGCTTGTAACGGCCTTACCCCACCGGGCGGTGGATGCTGGCCATTGCGGTCGTCACCGGGGTTTAGGTTGCCGAAGTCCTTCGAGGAAAACAGCCTGTACTCCAGTATTTAGCGGCGCTCCAGATGGCTGGTGTAATACAAATGAAATACAAAAAGTGGTCGAGAACGGCGGCGATTTTGTATTACAAAGAGACTACATTTCACTCGTCTAACACTGGTTCATCCGACACTTCGAGCCCATAGTTCATCTTGGCCCGCATCAGCATATATTCGGCGTCCAGCCCTTGCTGGTTGGCGTAGTGCATCAGATCGCAGATGAGGTCAGACATGGCATCGGTCAAGTCGTCGTAGTGCAGCGTGGTGGGTGAACGTCCCTTGAAGACTGTCCCTACAAAGTATCGGACGGCGCGTTCGGCCAATTCCGCGCGTTCGTGGCTGGTCGGTTCTGCTTGGTTGTAACTCATGGTCATCCTTATGGCAGGCCGAAGCCTGCATCGGTCGGTGGGATTGGTGGTCGTGGGATTAAGCGTCATGGCTATCAAGGCAGGTGAGCAGCGTCGGCTGGCTATCGAGGTCTGAGATGGGGTGGCTCTCGATATACACCTCGCCACCAAAGCACGGATGCTCCGGGATGCAGGTGAACTGAAAATACTCTTTGCTGACCCTGAGCTGGCTACTTTGGGTGGGCACCTCATTCTCCGCCAGGCTCTCCATAACGTGCTCTATGTCCTCGCATTGAGCCTCCAGCCCATCAAGTTGCTCGGAAGACCAAATGATGTCGTCATCCTCGACTTCAATCCAGCTCACATCGAGGGACGCGCAAGCGGCAGCTAACTCTCGGATGCGGGCGATCTTGGTATCGCTCAACAGGGCCAGCAGTGTTTGGATCTCACAGGTGCCAAAGCCGTTAAGGTGATAAGCATCGGCAATCAGAGTTTTTGGCATGATTCAGCTCTCTCAGTGGTCGTGGTCGCGGCATTAAATGATCGGGTTGGGTAGTCGCCTAGCTGGGGTGATGGCGATCACTTGGGCTCCTCAACCTCTATGTCAAACAGGATCAGCGGGTCGTCGTTATCGAGGTCGGCAACGCTCGTCCATGCGGTGTGCATTTCACAGGTCGAGTCATAGTGTTTGGGGATGGCCGTGAAGTAGAAGTAATCCTTGCAGACGCGCAGCTTCACGCACTCAACGCGGGCACATTGATCTTCGACCTCATCCAGTGCTTCGTCATGACTCTTCCCCTCACTGCGCAGGTCTTCATAGCTCACCTCCGACCAATTCCCTCCGTAGTACCAATCTTCGATATACGCCGCCTTGGTTACGCTACACACGTTTGCCAGTGCTTTGATGCGGGCAATGTCCACGCCGGTCAGGGTATTGACGAACGTAGCGATCTCGCTGCTGCTGAACTCATTCTGGTGATGCACTTGGGCGATATAGGTCTTGCTCATGGCGGCCTCTCAGAGGTTGGGATTTCGCTGCTCTTGAAATCATCTTGAACTATCCCAAACGGATAGTCAAATGCGTTCTATAAAATTCTTTTTCGAACCCCAGATTATCCCCGAACCCCATGCTTGGCGCGGTTTGCAGTGTCATTCCTTCATGGACAATGATTGTAGGATGGCGCGGTAGAAGTCCGTTTGTATCGGCCCGAAAGCCCGGCTGAACGCCAGGACAGACCCGTTAAAAATAAACATCTGTAAAACGCTTGCAACTATCCCAAACGGATAATATGATGGTTTCATAAAGAGAGCAGAAACGCTCTGCGCCACACACCGGAGTCTGCCATGACCCACCAAGCGTTTACCGTTATCTCAACCGACTTCGACAACAACCACACCTTCATGGATGTTGTGCAGGCGGCCAATTCAACTGATGCCTTTACTCTCGTTGCCCTGCAACGCAACGGCGAATGCGATTTGGTGGTGTGCCTCGAAGGCAACCTGTGTGAAGGGCAGGGTGTGGCGTTCCCCGGCGGGGGTACGTGCAGTTGCAGCCAATGGCTCGATGACGTTAGCCAGCCGAATGAGGCCGACCTTGAGAGCCTTGGCAAGTACCTCGAAGTGCTGGGCTACTTCCTGTACCAGACCGAGAACAACCGCTACGTCTGGATCGCCCCCAACGGTGAAAGCTGCCCGTTCGAGTTCATGACTCTGTGGGGCGCGATGGCGGATTGTGTAAGAGAGAATCAGGTCAACCTGAGCAATTATGACGATCAGTTCGTCTTCAATCCCCAGGCCGCCCTCATGAAGTGAACTTCCACCACGGACATGGAGGCTGATCGCGGCCTCCACCCTTACCCGCTATCCAGAACATCGGCGTTACGAGAGGTCAGAAATGGATCGTTATCAGGTATTGGCTTACAACCAAGGCGCTCTGTGTGTGGAGCGGGTCGAGGTCGAGGCAGAGAGCGTTGATGCGGCGTTTACCCATGTGGCCATCCGCCATCTGGCGTGGAACCTGATTGCCTGTGTCGCGCCGGACGCAGAGATCACGATCTGCAAGAGCGGCAATGTGGATGCCGGGTTCTGGGTGCAGTACGCAGAATGGCATGAAGAGATGCTAGTGATGCGGGCTTATCTGGCTGAACACGGATACACCGTGGAGAAAACGGACGCTGGCTATCGCTGCGTCAATGCCCTTGGCTTTAGCGATAAGCCCGAACCGACCGAAGCTGCCGCGATCTACTGGTGCGTGAAGTGCAATGGTCTCAACGGCGCTGACGAGGATGACGAGTTGGACGTTCAATGGCCGGATCCACTCTTGAGCAACGAGGGAGCAAAACAATGACTACCAGCACATTGTCCACCGAAGAAGCCATCGTTGCCCTCAAGCAGCATGTGGAAGAGTTCATCGTGCTGGAGCTCAACAACCGGCTGGAGGAACAGATCCAACAGTTGGTCAAACAAGGCGCTCTTGATCTCTCCGACTGGGACGGGGTTCATCTGGAAATACCCCGCCTCGTGACCACCGCACTGATGGAGGCTGCTGGCCAACGGGTGATCTGGAGTAGTTGTGATGCCCGGTATCGGAGTCGCATCAACAAGCTCAAACATCGACTGTGACGCGCTGATGGCAGCTCGATGTCCACCATCTACTTGGTGGCATTGTCCTTCAAGGAGTCAGTCTCAATCCCTGCTTTAATCGGTGTTGCAGGGCGTAAATGAATTACAAATGAACTACAAGCGGTGAGAGGTCGAGCATGATTCTTTATGTCTATAACGCCGAGACCAACGAGGTAGTGGCGCAATCGAGGGCAACAATAACGCCGCGTGTGAGGCTGTAGCCGCACAGGAATACTGCGACACGGAGGTGTACGGCTGGACATATTCACCGGCGTCCGGCACCAACGATGGCCTTACTCGCTCCGATGATGTTGTGGAGCTGACGGCTTAATACGGATTGTCGAATGGACGGGTAGATCAAACCCGCCAAAACATCAGCCTTCGGAGGCGATATGCAAACTCACCCCGCTTACAAGCATCATGTAATCCCGGTCATCAATGCCCAGTCCCCCAACATGTCGGTGCCGTTTGATCGCTTCCACCTCAGTTTCCTACCCAGTGTGGCCGATTACGGCAGCGTGACCACGGCCCTTGTGCTGGATGGTCGGGTGTTCTTCGTGCTCAACGGCGACCATCACAAACAGATGCACGACTGCGCTGTAAGGGGTGGCCTGCAAGCCTGCGTCGATTACTTCATAGAGCACATCGGTGAGGTGAACGGCATGAGCGAACATCTGAGTGTTGTTGGCCTACGTGCAGACCCGTTTGAGCTGACCCAAACTGCCTTGGATGTGATTGGGCTGGTCAACTTAGGCGCTCTTCGGGGCGCGGTGGCCACCGCCACTGACCAGTTTTAAAATCAAAGCCCCGAACCGTCCGGTTAACATAACGGGGCTTTCTCTCTACCTCTCCATTCCTTCGCGTTGCCTCGAATTGAGCCCAAGATGCTCACCGGAAAGGATGCCCAGCACCGGGTCTGACACAGGCCACCAGCCACAGGGCAGCTCTGCGCTCAGTCACAGGCCCGCCGTCGCCCGCTACATCGAGCAGCACCATCGAGAACAGGGGTCATCTCCTCAACCGGGTGTACCAGGCTGCCGGGTGGTGCCACTCCACCAAGGACAAGTATCAGCCGTCGTGCATCTGCGCGTTGGGGCCGACCACGATAGGGAAGGGAAGGGGAATGTAAAAAGGTGCGGGGCGCTCATTGCTGAGTTTGCCCCGCCATCAGGTCGCATGAAGTGTTTGGCTGCCTGTTCGGCGGATCAAAAACGAGTACCAACGCTTGGCTGATAACTTCCATTCTTGGCTGCCATTTCGGCGGTTAACCATTCCAGCCTAGCAGAAGATCCCTCGCCTAGCCGGGGATGATGTCTATCGGCTACGGTGCCCAGTCCTGCGCCTCAGCCAGATGACGAACCCTATCCGGGGACATCGCTGCCCCGACATCTGCATGGGTCTCAGTGTCCTTCGTGTACCCGAGCCACCAGCTCGACCTTGACCTCGCTCTGGCGCACCGCCGGTGTGGCCAGCTCCTCAGCCGGGTGTTGAGCACAATCTGGGTGTCAGCCACAACTGGGAAAGCCTCGCTGTTATACTTCGGGGTACCAGTTATCCACAGATCTGGTCGCCCTTAACCATAACGATCCCCTATAGATCCATATCTAAGATCCAAAAGATCCCCGCCATACCAAAATCACGTTTCATCTCATGTGCCACGGGGCTTTGCGCCCTGTGCATAACTCGTTCCATGTGGTCTAAACTAGCGATTCTTGTGGTCTGTACTAGCAGGTTCATGTAGTCTATGTGAGCGTTTCGTGTGGTCTATATGAGCGATTCATGTGGCCTAAATCAGCGAGTAGTGAACAAGAGAGCGGCAGGGCAGCATGACTAACGATGATTCAAAAAATCCTGAAAAATCAAAGCTGTTAGAGCATCCAATCAAGGCTGGATCTTCATTGTCCACGCTGCGTCATCACAGGCAATCCACAGTTCACCCAAACCTGATTTTACGGACTCCGATCTTCACGCCGGTGGGTCGTACATCGAGAGCGAAGGGGCGTGTTGCAGATCTCTCCTCCGCCATGCGCGAGATTACGTTTGCCCGTACCGAAGGGTATGTTGATGTGAAAATCTTCGGGTCACGGCTCAACATCGACACAGATTTCAAGATCTGGACGGGGATCGTGCGGGCGTTTGAACAGTATGGTTTTCAGCCCAACGGTCTGGAAATGAGCTTTTCGGAGTTTTCGCGGTTGTGCGGGTATCCGAGTTCGGCGCAGAGCACGGTATTAAAGACACGAGTGGATACCAGCCTTACCCGCATCATGAGTCAGGTGATAACATTTTCCGCCGGGAGCAAAACCCATAAGACGCACTTGCTCCAGAGCGCCACCTATGACATTGACGCCAATAAAATCAAGCTCGTGCCTGACGAGCGACTGTGGGAGTTGTACCGGATTGACCACGAGATCCTGTTGTCCCTAGACACTCAGGAAGCACTCCAGAGGCGGGAGACCGCACAATGCCTTTATATGTTCATTCATGCCCTGCCAAAGAATCCGGCACCGTTGGCGTTTAGCCGGATCAGATCGCGTCTGTGCTTGACCGGCACCGAAGCAGAGGTGAATCGCTCAATCGTCAACGGGTTGGCCGAATTGGAGAAGATTGGTTACCTGGATTACGCATTGACCCCAGGTGGCAAAGGTAAAGACCGCTGCGTGATCATCAAGAATCGAAAGCGCGGAAAGCAGTAGCAGAGGTGTTGTGTAAGTAGCTGGTATTCCAGTAATTACTGCTGTTTCTTGTGGTCAATAACAGGGCCCACTCCAGAACGCAGGTGCCGACGCTACCCTGGTCAACACCTGGCAAACGACATCGCTGAGGGCCCTCAATCTGCACGGAGGACTCCAACCTCCACGGTTTTACCTGGAGCACCGCCGGTGTGGCCAGCTCCTCGGAGGGTGCGACCCAAGTCGCGCAAGCCTCCTCCTCCTTGTCCGCCTAAGGACATCAGCCGCTTGCATACCTCACTGCACTAGAGCTCTCTTCCCCTGTCTTTTACAGGCCAAAGGCACTCCCGCTCGCCGAAGAGGAGGGCAGCGCAGCTCACCTCCCGCTTACGCTGGTACTCCACTTGCGATCACCTCGATGTTGGGGGCGGCACTGGGCGGCACCCAGGTGGCGGTTGCTCTGGAGCACCTGGCCGACATCCCTGCTGTCCCTGATGGACGGGGAGGCCATCAGAACGGGTGTCTCCTCCGCCGGACGACCCTCCCTGGGCAGCACGCACACCAGTCCTGGGCATTGGCGGGGTGATCTCCTCGGTGGACATTTAAGGTGCGTCTCTACCTGACCGGCTCCTGGTACACCGGCAGTGGCCAGTACGACGGCGGCGTGCAGACCCGTCTTGGAGCTCATCTTCTCCACTAGGGACATTCACCGCGGCTTTGGCACCAGGCTCCGGGAACGACCTCGGTGGCCAGGTGTTCGACGAGCGGGAGCGCAACCGGATGCGCGTGGCGGCCCCGAGTTGGGTTTAACGCTTTTGGAAGAATGGGGATCCCCGGCTTTGTTGAGGGAAGATCATTTGGGGGTAAAGACTTTCAGGGGGGTGGGGACTACCTGGTGCGTCTTTGTACCGGCCCAAATGTGCGGCTGGTCGCTAGGGCGTGCGACGTTCGCCGGTTAAGCCCTACTGTCCTCATGGAGGCCAGCCACAGGGCTTTGGGGTATGAACCGGGTCAAGAGCAGGACTAGGACTTGGTATTAAAACGCTCGAAATACTGGCCAGCCAGTGCTTGCGCCTCATCCAGTTCATCGGCACTCAGCCCCTTGGCGACGAGGTCGCGACTGATCGGCGCTCCGCCGTCGCCATTGGCCGCCGCCACGGAATACCAGACGTAGGCCATCTTGAGATCACGCTCGACCCCGACCCCACGTTGGAAGAGAGAGCCCAGCATCGCTTGGGCTTGGCGGGCGGTCTTGCCCTTTTGCACGGCTGCCTCCGCCACCCACGCCACGCCTTCGGCCTCATCGCGTTCGACGCCCAGCGCCTCTAGGTAGAATCTCGCCATTAACAGACGGGCTTCATCGACCCCGTTTTCGGCAGCCTTCATGCACCAGTACCTTGCATGGAGGTAGTCCTGAGGAACGCCGGTGCCGTTGAAATAGCGCACGGCCATTGCGTATTGGGCCTCGGTGTGGCCGAGATCGGCGGCCTTGTTGAGCCAAGCCACCGACTGGCTATCATCTTGTGGAACTCCACTGCCCACATGATAGCGACGGGCCATTTCATACTGAGCGTCACGATACCCCTGCTCGGCGGCCAGTTGATACCAGCGGGTAGCCTCGTTGGAGTAGCGGCGATCATAGTGGCGGCCAAGGAGGAATTGCGCGTCGGGATCACCGGCGATGGCCCCTTGCTCGATGTCCTTGATGCCATAGCCACTCCAGTCCACGGCACCGACTTGACCACCAGCCAGACCGGCCACGGTGAGGATAACGGCCAACATGCTTCCCTTCATCGCAATGCTCCATGATGCGACCCATTGGGGTCACTATCCCGCATCTCGTGTGAGGTTGGAAGGGGGCTTCAATATTGCGTTCGACGACCATCCCTCAGAGCGATATTCTGGCGATCAGGGTACGGACTTCATGGACACTGTTTGGGCTGTCTTCATGCGGCAGACCCGTGCTTTGAAGTCAGTGTTGGTTGGTGCAGCTGCAAGCGAGGGGCAGACATGAGTGTGTTTAGAGGCAAGGTCATGGCGGACGTTGTGAATGGCGACCGCACAGAAACGGTGGAAATTCCCGGCGAAGACTTGGTAGAAGTTGGCAGTGATTCTCCCAACCGATCGGACTATAAGGGTAGTGCTACTACTGACGATGGAATTGAAGTCGAGGTACATATCATTCTTGATGGGGATGGTCACATCTTCTCACGGGATGTCTATACCGAACATCCCAGCGCCGTCATCAAGGGGGTGAAGAATACCATTAAACCCAGCTCCAAGTCGTAGCAAGGTCGAAGACGAAGAATGATAGTGGGGACATCAGCCCCCATTTCGTTTCCGCAAGACAAAGCCAGTACCGCTTACCGGGAAGGATGGCCTTCACCCGGGCCACCAGCCTCCCGCCAAACCGTAGGGTCGGCACCTGGGTGCAACAACGACCGCGCGGTGCCGACATCCGCTGATCTCCACGAGGGACACTAGCCACCCGGTTGACCTGGTGATCGTCCAGGTGCGCCAGGTACACCGCCGGTGTGGCCAGCTCCTCAGCCGCGTGCGACGCGGGTAGCCCAAGCGTCAGCGTGGACGGTGGACAATGACGACCCGTTTTTCCCGGTGATCACCCCGGCCAACCGGCACCGACGGCAGTGGCCAGGTCACCCACGGGCGTGCAGCTCTCCCTGGGATGGTACACGGTCCTTAAAGGAAAACCATATGCACCTCGGACCCGGAGCTCATCATCTCCTCCGCCGGTGAAGACCGCGTCAGCGTCGTCCCCACCTGGGTGCGAGAACGTCCGCGCGGGGCCAGCATCGCCTGAACTTCCTCAAAGGACACCAACCCCCGCGTTTATCCGTCCTCACCAGGTAGGCCAAAAGTGGCCAGATCTCCTGCCGAGCTGGTGCTCAGCACTCCACCGCATCTTCGCTTAACTCCACCCATATCCCATCGTCATCCATGATCTGGAAGGTGGAATGTCCGTACCCCTGTTTACGAAACATCTCAGCGGTGAAGAGTGCTCTCTTTTTCGATCTCACTACTTCCCAAGCGTACTCGCAGATCACTTTGATTTTCATCTTCGAATCCTTACAGCTGGATCAAATTCTGGCGGAGGCAACCGGCGTCACTCGACCTCATATGGCGCGGCGACGCGGCTTCGGCGACAACGTAAATCAAGACTCATCATCATTTCTGCGCGGCGACCCACATATTTTCAAAGAGGTGCCGGACAACCGGCATGTCGAACCACCAACAGGTCGACTATCGTCCACCGGCACCGGCACCGGCACCGGCACCGGCACCGGCACCGGCTCGGCACCCAGGTGGGCGGATACTGGAGCGCCGGGCCGACCACCAATTTGTCCTTGAAGGACCGGGAGGGGCGGGATCCCGCGTCGCCGGGCCCAGCCAGGTGCAGCTCGCACGCAGCTGCCCATGACATCTGGGACTTTCAGGGCCAATGAGGGACATCCACCCGCCGCTCAACCCCGGAGCTCATCCAAAAAACGGGCACTGGCCAGGTCAACTGACGCTGCTGAAACTCCCTGCAGGGCTTCTTGAGTTGCACGAAGGACAATGACCGCGGCACTGAGATGTCTCCTCACCAGGTACACCGGCGGTGGCCAACCTCCTCAGCCGGACCCGTGCCCGCCGTCGGGAGGTGGCATTCCACCGAGGACAACCATCACCAGATCAGCCCGGCGTGTCGCCAGGTAACCTGGGTCGCCAGGCCTTCGACGAGTGCCTATGAGTAGGTCTTAGCGAACAACGGCACTTCTACTTCGGGGTAGTGGGCTTTGAAGAGATCTAGCAGGTACCCGTATTTCGCCTTGTCATGCCGTTTCAGGAGGAAGATCAACAGGTGCAGCGTCTCGTCTGGTTCTAGGTACGTCTCAATGTCATATTCGACCTCTTCGGCGCACCACTTGGCAACTTCATCCACCACATCCCCCACAAGGAGCACCCCTTCATGCTCAGCCAGATGAACCAGCTTTTCTGCATAGTCCTCAAAGGACAGCAGATCACATAAAATAAACAGTTCCAGGTTACCACCTCGGACGTACTGGCTGGCTGGGACTATTTTCAGCGCATCTTCCGATAGCACCTCGGCCAGATGGTCGATCACCTCTTTCTCAAATCCCTCCGGCAGACCGGGGAAACTTCCCCTCCACTGACCTTCATGGAACTCCGAAAGGTAAGCATCGCTGATGCGCTGTAGCATGGCCTCCAGCTTGGCGTCGTGGGCCAACGCCTTGATGCTGGGCAGGGAGGCATTCGGGATTATCGGGAAGCACAGTGAGGTGCCCTGATAGCGTTCGTTGAAGACCGATACCGAGAAATCCTCTTCCATAGCGTAAGAGGCATCTATCTCAATTCCATCTTCGTTCGGTTCGGGATGAAATTGCAGATAGGTGAAGCGATGGGTCGGCTCATAGGCTGACTGCCAGTACAGCGGTGCATTGGTGGCGGGGACTCGGAAAGGGTAGGAGACAAACATCGTCATAGCGCAGTCCTTGGTAGGTCGCAGTGGTGGGCGACTCATGTGTACCCGCGTTGCCCACTGCCACGCAATGAGTAGAGGGGCCCTCTTGATGAATTTGCGACAGAGGCCAAATTCCGTGAGTAGGTTGGTACCGGGATGTGGCCAGCAGGCTGACCTGGGTACTTATGTCCGCTCTCGAGCACCGATGTCCTTGGTGGAAATCAACCAGCTGCTCAACCCCGGAACTCATCCCCAAAACCGGTGCTGGCCAGGTCAACCGACGGTGCTGAAACTCCCGGCATGGCGTCTGGATCTCCCTCGGGGACTTTGACCGCGGCATTTGAGATGTCTCTCAACAGGTAAACCGGGGTGGCCAAGCGCCAAGTACACCGGGGTGGCTCGAACTGGCCAGTGGAACCCTGAGCTGGGTAGTGATTTGAGCAGTAAGAACGGCTACAGCCCAGCAAATTCAATGCTTTCATCCCGTTGGGATGACACTTTATTTGCAAGGATGAAACTTTATTTTCATCCCACACCTATCGCCTATCGTGCAGCAAACCTACCGTCCCATCTCTCAGCGGCTTCAAGGCGCATTGCAGCAACCTGTTTCAGAAAGCCAAAAATTAACATAAAAGCCACTGTTGTAGGCAACAGTGCCAACGTTAAGCCATTGCAGGTAAATATCCAGCGGCGCTATTGTACTAATTCTTTTTTTGCACAAGGGGTGTGCTCGATGTTTATCTCGCCCATGGATCTCGCAACTTATTACGGTGTCGACGACATTCCTGCTGCCATATCGATAGACGATAACCTCCATAGTTTGCTCGTAGCCATATTCAGGAATGAGCCTCTGACTTCGCCCCGCTACGACATTCTAGCCAGCTACGGTCTCAACGCCTTGGGGGGCTTTATCAACGGCGATATGACTCTCCCTGAGTTCAGACGCCAATCTGCGGTAGAACAGGAGCAGCGCGGTTCTAAATCTCTTTACTATAAGGGCCGAAAGATTGTGCATCGCTACCAACCTTCAATCACGAAGCCCTTGGCTGCTCAGCCAGACGACAAAGCTAATATAGAGAAGACCAGTCAAAATCCCACTTGGGATTACCTGCAAAAATTCCGGATCAAAAATGGGCTGGCCAATGGCAAGAATTATTTGTCCCTCCCCCCGCATGAACTGGCCAGACAATTCTGGGTGGATGATATTACCAGTGCGATCACGGGCGGTGCTAGGTTGCACAGCCTCCTTGTCGCTGCCGGACAAGGCGCGACGATTTCAGCAGCTAACAGACAATTTCTCTTGAACAGGGGGTTGAATGCCTTGCTGTGCTTCTTGACCGGCGAACTCTCCCAAGAGCAGTTCGACCAAAAAGGGAAAGCGGAACAGGAGCAACGAAACGAGCTTGCGCAACAGAAACAACGCGAGATCACCGCTCAGAAGGCCGCAGATGAAGAACGTTATAAAGCCGAACAGAAAGCCCTATGTGTGCGACTTGAGGCTGAGCGGATTCAGCGTGAGAGTGACCCCAAGTACATCGCACGGATGAAGAACCAAGCACTCAGGGTGAAGAACCAAGCACTCAGGGTGAAGTATGGTGTCACTGGATATGTCGAATCACATCACCTCAAACAGCTCATGGCAATCCTTCTCAAGCTGGATGCAGGTACGCGGCTACTGGAGACTGAAACCATCTGGCTCAAGAGCAATGGCCGTGAGTACCAGACAAAAGAGATTCTCCATAGCTATAACCGACTCGAAGCTGATCACTGGCTAGCAGAGTACCGCAACAGCAAGAACCCATGGAGTGCAGTCAATGCCAGCGGACACTTGCGTAAATGCGCAGCATCGAATGAGGCGATTGCGCTGCTGAGTGCCATACCAGCCAAGAGGCAGGGTCAACCAAAGCTGAAATCAGCCATTCTCACCACGCATGGTGGTGCGTGTCGTGACCATGGCGAACATACTGCCGCATTGAACATGGGTGTCGAAGCTCACCGCCTTCAACCCAACAACTTTCGCCCCTGCACACTACTTGGTGCAGTCTGTATCGAGCTTGGCAATATTAGTGAGGGACATGAGTGGTATTGCAAGGCGGAAGCCAGAGGCGCTGGTCGTGACAGTATTATGTCGGATGTCAGGTCGCTTCTTACCCGGATGACAGCCGATAAACGTGAAGCGGTTATCGCGGAACTGTTGCGCATTCATCCCGAACAGTATCGATGGCTAACTAAGTGGCGTCAGGCCAAGGCGTAACGGACATTTCGGGTTCGAGGTTAAGCTGGTGGTGATCATGGCTACCGCTTGATAGCGGAGGGGCGGGCGGTGCAGTGAAGTTTGAGCGGATCCACCAGCTGGCAATGGCCTCGTAAGGGGTTACTCGATACCGGTGGATGTGGCACTCACCCCTCTGTACTGGCGGGCCCTTATCATGGCCGGGGGCCTGCGGCGCCGGTACTTCGCGGTGTTGGATGAAAATAAAGTTTCATCCTTTCGCCGCCTTGAAACCCAGAAATTACGTTGCGATCCAGCCCGCTACGATGGTTAAAGTTTCATCCTAAAGTCAGTGATTTGAGCAGTAAGAACGGCTACAGCCCAGCAAAATCAATGCTTTCATCCCGTTGGGATGACACTTTATTTGCAAGGATGAAACTTTATTTTCATCCCACAGCAGGTGAGATCATGGGACTGACGATTGACCCCAAGAGCAAAATTTTCGGGCTCGACCTCAAGACAGGTCGCGATCTGGTGAAGCGGTTGCGCCACTACGCTCAGATGTACCCTACCGACGACATAAACTATGTCACGGAGGTTCGCTCCATTGGCGAGATAGTGTTGACCAAGGAGAAGCAGCGATGCGGTATGGGGTATTCCCTGACCGAACTGAATCCCAATGCGGTTGCCCTCGCGCCCGACCTCATCCAGAAAATGCTTGATGAGGGTTATCTCACAGTGATGGGAATAACCGATCACAATGGCTTTGCTTGGTATCAGGTAACAGCCAAAGGCGCTGAGCTGAGTCGCCACAAGCTCATCAAGCGATTGCCTCGGGCCAAGGCAGTGCAAAAGCTCGAAGAGTTCCTTGAGCGGGTGGAGGAGTGGAATGCCTGCGAGCCATACGTCTGGGTTCAGGATGTGTGGCTCTACGGCAGCCTCATCACCACTGCTCCTGATGTGGGTGACATCGACCTCGTGTGCAAATACACGCAAAACCCTGACTCCCCTGACATGGTGACCGAAGGCGAGCACATCTATTTCATCGCCACGGGAAAGGACCAATATGCAAAGGTAAAGAAGTTCCTGAGAGGCGGCTCCCCCTATATATCGCTGGTCGGTTTCTCAGCCCGTGACATCGACAAAATTCAAGGCGGCTACATCCAGATAGTCAAAGACCGGCAGGTGGCCGTCATACCGTGGGAGAACGGATCGCTTGTCGAGGTAGGTGAGGTGTCTCTACCGCTTATTTGACGGTTACCTAATCCAAATCTTGCTCACCGGCACAGAGGGCGTTCGCCCACACCGCAACCTGTCAGACCATGCCGCTAGACTGCGAACATGGCTACTCATCTGCCCAGGGCGAGATCGTGAACATTTTGTTAAAAATTAAAAATAGTTTTTTGCCTACAAAACAAATACTTATAGGCCTGTG
>NZ_JAPCIQ010000049.1:0-29264 GCF_027707405.1 Aeromonas sp. QDB68
GGAGCGGGAAACGAGACTCGAACTCGCGACCCCGACCTTGGCAAGGTCGTGCTCTACCAACTGAGCTATTCCCGCAAAACCTGAAAACAGACCGTACAGCATTTGGTTGCTTGCGCTACTGTACGGGAGCCGAATTATAAGAGCAGACATTCCAATTGCAAGGGCTTTTTTGTCTGGTTGCAGCCGTTCGCTCAAAAGCTGGCCGAACTGCTGATTTTAGCAACCGAACGACGGCAACCCCTTGCCAGCCACTCAGATTTTGAAGACGTGGGCGCGGTAGAACTGCAGTTCGGCGATGGATTCGCGGATGTCGTCCAGCGCCTGGTGGGAGCCACTCTTCTTGAACTGATCCAGCAGTTCAGGCTGCCAGCGACGGACCAGCTCCTTGATGGTGCTGACGTCCACGTTGCGGTAATGGAAGAAGGCTTCCAGATCGCTCATGTGCTTGACCATGAAGCGGCGATCCTGGCCGATGCTGTTGCCGCACAGGGGGCTGGTGCGCTCCGGCACCCACTGGCGAATGAAGGCGAGGGTCTCGGCAACGGCCTTGGCCTCGTCGTATTCACTCGCCTTGACCCGGGCCACCAGCCCGCTCTTGGTGTGGGTGTTGACGTTCCAGTCATCCATCTTGCCCAGCTCTTCCTCGCTCTGGTGGATGGCGATGACCGGCCCTTCGGCCAGCACGTTCAGGTCCTTGTCGGTGACGATGGTGGCGATCTCCAGTACCACGTTCTCTTCGGGGTCCAGACCCGTCATCTCCATGTCGATCCATACCAGGTTCTGCGCGCTGACTGTCATGATTGCTCTCTCTATTGGGAGGAATGGCGGAATTTTGCCAATTTGCATGTATCATACTGGCTTTGAATCTGTTCATAAACTGGCAAACCCCGTGGCAAAGAAAGCAAAACTCAATCTGGGTCAACAAAGGCGCGTCCAGGCCAACCGCGAGCGGCGGCTGCAAAAAGAGCACACCACAGTGGTAGATGACACCCTGTTCGGCCCCGCCATCGAAGGGGTGGTGATCAGCCGTTTCGGCCAGCACGCGGATGTCGAGGCGAGCGATGGTGCCATCCACCGCAGCAACCTGCGGCGCAGCAGCATCAGCAGCCTGGTGTGCGGCGACAAGGTGGTGTGGCGCCCCGGCCTCAATGCCGCGACTGCCGGCGTCATCGAGGCGGTGCATCCGCGCCACTCGGTGCTGACCCGGCCGGACTTCTACGACGGGGTCAAACCCATCGCCGCCAACATCGACCAGATCATCATCGTCTCGGCGGTGATGCCAGAGTTCTCCACCAATATCGTCGACCGCTACCTGGTGGCGGCAGAAGATGTGGAGATAGCGCCCCTCATCGTGCTGAACAAGGTCGACATGCTCGATGACGCAGCCCGCGCCCGTATCGAGCACCAGCTCGAGACCTACCGCAAGCTCGGTTACGAGGTGCTGCTGGTGAGCTGCGAGAGCGGTGAGGGCATCGACGCCCTCAAGGCGGCGCTCACCGACAAGATCAGCATCTTCGTGGGCCAGTCCGGGGTGGGCAAGTCGTCCCTCACCAACGCCCTGATGCCGGGGCTGGACGTGCTCACCGGCGAGATCTCCGAGAACTCGGGGCTCGGCCAGCACACCACCACCACGGCGCGGCTCTACCACTTCCCGAGCGGCGGCGATCTCATCGACTCCCCCGGGATCCGCGAGTTCGCCCTCTGGCACCTGGAAGCCGACCGCATCACCTGGTGCTTCGTCGAGTTTCGCGACTACCTGGGTGGCTGCAAGTTTCGCGACTGCACCCACAAGGATGATCCCGGCTGCGCCCTGCGCGCCGCGGTTGAAGCGGGCGCCATCAGCGCCGATCGCTTCCACAACTACCACCGCATCCTGGAAACCATGCAGGAAGCCCGCCACGGTCGCCAACAGGCGCGGCTGTGACCCGTTCAACTCATTCCCAGATGAAGATCATGAGCATCACTGACAACCTGAAAATTGCCGGTCAATACTGCCTGCCCAAACACGCCCTCTCCCGCCTGGTGGGCAAACTTGCCGCCGCCGAAGCGGGCAACCTCACCACCAGGGTGATCGAGGCCTTTATCAAGCAGTACCAGGTCGACATGAGCGAGGCGCTGCACGAGAGCCCTGCCCACTACAAGAGCTTCAACGAATTCTTCACCCGCGAGCTCAAGCCCGGCATCCGCCCCGTGGTGGAAGACGCCATGACCCTGGCCCTGCCGGTGGATGGCACCGTCAGCCAGCTCGGGCCCATCAGCCAAGGTCGCATCATCCAGGCCAAGGGCCACGACTACAGCGCCCGCGAGCTGCTGGGGGGCTATGAGGATCTGGTGGCCCCGTTCAAGGATGGCGACTTCGCTACCATCTATCTGGCACCCAAGGATTACCACCGCATCCACATGCCGCTGGACGGCGTGCTGGAGAGCATGGTGTTCGTGCCGGGGGATCTCTTCTCCGTCAACCCCCTCACCGCCGAGAACGTGCCCAACCTGTTTGCCCGCAACGAGCGGGTGGTGGCCACCTTCCGTACCCCCCACGGCCCCATGGCCCTGGTGCTGGTCGGTGCCACTATCGTCGCGAGCATCGAGACCATCTGGGCCGGCAACATAGCGCCGACCAAAGAGAAGAAGGTGGTGCGCTGGGACTACACCGGCGATGAAGCCATCAACCTGCAAAAGGGGGCCGAGATGGGCCTGTTCAAGCTGGGCAGCACAGTCGTCTGCCTGTTTGGCCCGGGCATGCTGGCCGGTTTCGAGCCGCACCTGGCCAACGGGGTCACCACCCGCATGGGTCAGCCCTTTGCCACCCTGGCGGCGCAAGCATGAGCAATCAACCCGCTTCCCAGAAGAACAACCCGCTGCACGGGCTGACCCTGGAGGCCATCGTCACCGCCCTGGTCGCGCACTATGGCTGGGAAGCGCTGGGGCAGCAGATCAATATCCGCTGCTTCACCGATAATCCCAGCATCAAGTCCAGCCTGAAGTTCTTGCGCAAGACCCCCTGGGCCAGAGAGAAGGTCGAAAGCCTCTATCTGTACGTCCAGCGCAAGCAGGCCAAAGAGAAGGAGTGACGCCATGGCGTTCAAGATTACCTACACCTACAAGAAGCAGGCCAGGGAGATTGGCTACGCCAACGACAAGTTCAACAGCATCTATGATGCCGTTGCCGCCGCCGAGGGGATCGATCTGACCCGCTTCCACGCCATGGAAGAGCAGCTGGCCCAGGTGTGCCGCCGCGACAAGAAGAGCGTGAAGGATTACCGGGAGAACTACTTCAAGGAGCTGGGCTTCTCCAACATCGTCATCGAACGGGACGCCAAGGAGTAACCATGCGTACCTTGACCCTGATGGCGGCCACCCTGCTGCTGGCCGCCTGCAACACGACACCGAGGGAGCCCCTGGTCGGCGCCGATCGCGACGAACATGGCTGCATCGGCAGCGCGGGCTATCAGTGGTCGGCGCTGGCAGGACAGTGCGTGCGGCTGTTCGAGCAGGGCATTCGCCTCAACCCGATCGATGCCGGTCAGACCGTCAGCGCCTTCGTGCTGTTCAATGCCGATCAGAGTCAGGCCGAGCTGACCCTGCCAGAGGGCGAGCCGATCCGGCTGATCCGCCAGGGCGAAGAGGGCAACTGGTCCTGGCAGGGCGGTGGCTATCAGCTCTTCCCCTGGAAGGGGTATATGCTCAAAGCCGGCGACCATGTGCTCTATCACGGCGATCTGACCCCCTGAGCCTCTGGCGTCATCTCTCCCCTCACGCCCTGATGGGCGCGGAGCAGGCATAAAAAAACCCCGTTGCACGCAACGGGGTTTTTCATGATACCCGGCAGGATCAGTTGCCGAGGGTGGAGAACAGGCTCTGTTCCAGGCTGCCGCGGGAGACGCACACGGGGGTGATGGAGGGAGCCAGTACCCGCTCGCCGGAGGACTCGACGAAGTAGAGCTGGGTGTTGCCTTTGACGTTGACGGTCGCCACGCTGTTGTTGCCGCTCTGGGTGATGATCAGGTTGATCTGCAGGTTGGGGTTGCCCAGCGCTACCTTGGACCCCATGGTGCCGCAATCCAGCCACTCCAGGCCATCGGCCGAGTTTTCCACGTTGGCGGTCATCAGACCGGCACCACGCTGGCTGTTCTCGATGTTCAGGCCGTGATCGCCGAACCACTTCTCGGCACGGGCCCACACCAGATCCACCGGGATCGCCATCTCCTGGGTGTTGTTGGTTGCCTTGGCAACCGGCGGGGTATAGCGATACTGCTCGCCGCCGTTGTTGTCGCTCGCACAACCCACCATCAACAGGGCCAGGGCGCCCCCCATTATCTTCTTCATGCTGCTTCTCTCATCCATAAGGCCATAGGCCGACCGGCGGCTATTATGGCGATCGCGACACAGGCTGTCAGCAGGGATCCGCACAAATGGCGTACTCTTAACCCAGGCTTTACAAAACCCACCTGTTATCATAGATTTGCTCGAAGTCTCCCCCGTGAGTGCTCTCGTGACTTCTTCGCTCTCCCTGGCGCTGCTGCAGCAGATCATCGACCAGTTACCCATGAATATCTTCTGCCGGGACAAGCACGGACGGTACCTGTTTGCCAACAAGGCATTCGCTAGGGAAGCCGGCCTGCAAGATCCGAGCGAACTCATTGGTAAGAGCGATGCCGAGATGCCCTGGGGGGATGTATTCCGGGAGGAAGATGACCGCCTGCTGGCCGACGGCAAACCCCTGCTGCACCAGCAGCTCCATTGCCACAGCGGCGAAGGCGCCAGCTGGATGGAGATCAACAAGGTTCCCCTGTATGACGAGCACGGCGATCCCATCGCCCTGTTTGCCATGGTCAGCGCCATCGATCAGCGCAAGGAGCTGGAGCAAACCTTCCGCCAGCAGCAGTTGCTGCAACGCCGCCTGCTGGATGCCATTCCCGACCTCATCCGTCTCGAGGATCACCAGGGCGTGCTCATCGACTGCAACCAGGCCTTTCTCGACTTCATGGGGCTGGTGGCAAGCGAGGCTCTGGGTCGGCGCGTCCCGCCCCGGCTGCCCGTCGAACAAACCCTGGGCCAGGGGGAGTATTGCGTGGTGGATGCCCAGGGCAGAGGCCGCCATCTGGAGGTCACCCGGGTCGAGGTGCCGGATGACGAGGGCAACTCCCTCGGCATCCTTACCCTGAGCCGC
The DNA here is from genome assembly GCF_027707405.1 of Aeromonas sp. QDB68. Taxonomy (NCBI): domain Bacteria; kingdom Pseudomonadati; phylum Pseudomonadota; class Gammaproteobacteria; order Aeromonadales; family Aeromonadaceae; genus Aeromonas; species Aeromonas sp. QDB68. The sequence goes on from NZ_JAPCIQ010000049.1 coordinate 5,171, forward strand.
GACATCACCGGGCTGCGCACCACCCAGGCCCAGTTGCAGCAGGAGCAGCACTACGACAGCCTGACCGGCCTGCTCAAGCTCTCCCACTTCCTCCAGACCAGCCGTCATCTGGGCGCCCGCAAGGCCAGCCTGCTGCTGGTGGATCTGCAACATTTTCGCGAGATCAACGATCGCTTCGGCATACGGGTCGCCGACCGCCTGTTGAGCCAGGTGGCCCGTCGCCTGCAACGACTGGCGCCGCCCCAGTCCCTGCTCTGCCGGGTCGCGGCGGATGACTTCGCCCTGCTGCTGCCCGAGCTCCCCCTCTCTCTGGATACGTGGAGCCGCAACCTGCAGCAGGAGCTGATGACGCCCTACCAGGTGGAAGAACACAGGATTCAGATCCCGGTGTTCCTCGGCATCGCCCATGGCAAGGCCAAGGATGCCGAGCGTCTGCTGAGCCACGCCGAGGCCGCCCTGGCCCAGGGCAAGCGCCAGCAGCAGCACTGTACCCTGTTCGACCCCGCACTCGATGCCAAGCTCAAACGCCGCCAGCTCATCGCCGCCCAGTTGCCACTCGCCATCAAGTCCGCCGAACTGACCGCCGTCTACCAGCCCATCATCTGCACCCACAGCAACCGGCTGCACGGTGCTGAGCTGCTCTGCCGCTGGCCCCATCCCGAATTCGGCATGATCTCCCCCGACGAGTTCATTCCGCTGGCGGAGGAGCTGGGGCTCATCGGCCAGCTCGGCCAGCTGATGCTGGAGCTCGGCTGTGCCCAGCTTGCCCGCTGGCAGGTAGCGGCCCCGGATCTGGTGCTCTCCATCAACCTCTCGCCCCTGCAGTTCCGCGATCCCGAGCTCTGCCCGCAGATCTTCGACTGCATCGCGCGCCACGGGCTCGCCCCCTGGCAACTGGAGCTGGAGATCACCGAAGGGGTGCTGATGGAGAATGCCGACGAGATAGAGAGCAACCTGGCCAGCCTCATCGAGGCGGGCTTCCAGCTCGCCATCGACGACTTCGGCACCGGCTACTGCTCCCTCGCCTATCTTCCCAGGCTGCAGGTGGCGACCCTCAAGCTCGACAAAAGCTTCACCCAGGGGCTGGCCACCAACCAGGCCACCACCGCCATCGTGCGTTCCGTCATCGGGTTGGGCCATGAGCTTGGCATCAAGATCACCGCCGAAGGGGTGGAGACGCCGGAGCAGCAGGCCTGGCTGGTGCAGGTCGGTTGCGATCGGCTACAAGGCTATCTGTTCAGCCGTCCCCTCCCATCGGCCGAGTTTGCCCGCAGCTACCAGCTGCCGGAGCAGTAAGCCAGCAACAACAAGGCCACCCAAGGGTGGCCTTGTTGTTTTTGCAAAGCGTGCATGATCTGGCGCACTTACTCCTGGAAGTAGGTGCCCCAGCCGTCGTAGTCCACCCCGTATTTCTCGAGGATGGGCAGCATCTTCTCGATGTCGGCGACGATGGTGTCGATGTCCAGCTTGCACTCCACCATGGCGTCGAAACAGAAGATGGTGGCGCCGTCGTCCAGCTCCATCTCCTCGGCGTCGGTCACGTCGAAACCGGCCTTGAACAGATCGAGCGCCGCCTTCTCCAGCAGATCGAACTTCTGGCAGGCAAAGTGGTGCTCAATCTCGTAATCCAGATCCGGGTTGCTGCCATCGGCCAGCAGCTCGTTGACGATGGCGGCGGTCTCTTCGCGCCACTCTTGCATATTGGTATTCATATAAACCCCAGGCGGTGTTGGATGGATGTCACCCCTGCCAGCCGCGTCGGCCCGGACCATGGCCAGGGGATGAGTGCGGCAAAGCATACCCTCAGAGCGCGGCAGGCTCAATCGATGGGCCAAGATAACTGGCGCCTCTCCCGGCTTGGCGCCAGCGGGCAGCCCTCGGCACGTCAGGCAGCCCGCCATCCTTCATGATGTTCTGCTGGCCGTCGGCCCACCCTGCCCCGCAGGCGCCCCTCTTTTCATGGTTAAAACGGGGAAATCGGTCCAATCATGGGAAGATTGCTCGGATATCGAGCGAACGGTACATCAATCTGCGGCCTGTGGTTGACACCTCAGTCCAGAAAGGGTTTAATGCGCGCCGTTGCCCAGATAGCTCAGTCGGTAGAGCAGGGGATTGAAAATCCCCGTGTCGGCGGTTCGATTCCGTCTCTGGGCACCAACTATTCCTCCTTAGTTCAGTCGGTAGAACGGCGGACTGTTAATCCGTATGTCACTGGTTCAAGTCCAGTAGGAGGAGCCAAATTCGAAAGGCCCGCTCAGATGAGCGGGCCTTTTTGCATCTGTCATTTACTCACATGCCGGGGCTAGTAGTGGTTTTCGTCCCCATGCCATATGTGTCCGGCCGAGCAGGCCCGGGCGACTTCGTGGCAGGGGTCGTCCGCATGGCGGCGGAAGAAGTGCTGATCCTGTTGCAGCAGGAGCGAACTCATCGAGTGGCTCATGCCAGCCAGTGCCTCGCCAGCGGTCAATCCTGCAACCCGGTGATCTGTGGCCAAATGAGCCAGGACTTTTTCACGACTGTTCATGATCGCCTCCCTCTGTGGATCCGGTCGTAAATTGACCATAGCAGCCGTGCTCTGCATACCGCAAACCCGCGCCCGCAAAGGGCTACAGGCAGGTCCCGACCTTCTGTTCCGGCATGAAAAAACCCGCTCATGACAAGCGGGTCTGTTTCACTCAGCTAACCGCCATTGCAGGCCGCCAGCAACAGAGTGGCACCACAGGTGGCGCTGAACACCAGCAAACCTGCCTGCAGCACCCCCTCCGGATCCCTCTGTGTGCGTCTCTTGCGAACACGTATCCATCTCGGCTTCATCGAGCCAACTCCATCCAGTTTCCTGCACCCGGGGTGCTGACCTATCCCTGCCCATCCCGGCAGGCGGCTCATCTTTGTCCAGTTGCAGCCCGCCGTCAACTGCGGCGAAACCACACCTTGTACGGCACCGACCTCAGACTCCATCTCTGTTAACAATCTGGAAAACCGGCGTGACCCGCTCCTGCGCCAGGGCTATGATGAGGCCGACGATTTGCCTACCCTCAGGGAGACCCCAGATGAGCAGCCCCTTGCACTATGCGCTGGATGGCATCCATTGCGAGCCACACTTTTTTACCGTGCCCCTCGACCACCAGCATCCCGACGAGGAGGCGACCCTCACCCTGTTTGGCCGCACCCTCTGCCGCAAGGACAAGCTGGATGATGGCCTGCCCTGGCTGCTCTATCTGCAGGGGGGCCCGGGTTTTGGCGCACCTCGCCCGACCGCCGATGGCGGCTGGATCAAGCGGGCCCTGCAGGAGTTTCGGGTGCTGCTGCTCGATCAGCGCGGCACCGGCCACTCCACCCCCATCAGTGCTGACGCCCTGGCGGGGATGACCCCAGGTGAGCAGGCGGACTACCTCGGCCATTTTCGCGCCGACAGCATAGTGCGCGACGCCGAATGCATTCGCGAGATGCTGAGCCCAGGGCGCCCCTGGAGCCTGCTCGGCCAGAGTTTCGGCGGCTTTTGCAGCCTCACCTACCTCTCGTTGTTCCCAAGGAGCCTGCACGAAGTCTACCTCACCGGCGGCGTGGCCCCCATCGGGCACAGTGCGGATGAGGTCTACCGCGCCACCTACCAGCGGGTAGCGGACAAGAACCGCGCCTTCTTCACCCGCTTCCCCCATGCACAGGCCCTGGCCAACCGGCTGGCCAATCACCTGCACCACCACGACGTGCGCCTGCCCAACGGCCAGCGCCTAACGGTGGAGCAGTTGCAGCAGCAGGGGCTGGATCTGGGGGCCAGCGGCGCCTTCGAGGCACTTTACTACCTGCTGGAAGACGCCTTCATCGGCGAACGCCTCAACCCCGCCTTCCTCTATCAGGTGCAGGCCATGCAGCCGTTCAACACCAACCCGGTGTTCGCCATCCTGCACGAGCTCATCTATTGCGAAGGGAGTGCCAGCAACTGGGCGGCCGAGCGGGTGAGAAGGGAGTTCCCTGCCCTGGCCTGGGCGCCAGGCAAAGATTTCGCCTTCACCGGCGAGATGATCTTCCCCTGGATGTTCGAGCAGTTCCGCGAGCTCATTCCCCTGAAGGAGGCCGCCCACCTACTTGCCCAGAAAGCGGACTGGGGTCCCCTCTACGACCCGGCGCAGCTGGCCCGCAACACTGTGCCGGTGGCCTGCGCCGTCTATGCCGAGGACATGTACGTGGAGTTTGACTTCAGCCGCGACACCCTGAAGGGACTTGGCAACAGCCGCGCCTGGATCACCAACGAGTACGAACACAACGGCCTGCGGGTCGATGGCGAGCGGATCCTGGACCGGCTCATCCGCATGAACCGGGATCGCTGATCCCGCCGGGCGCACGCCCGCAGCAAGACAACAAGTTCGAGGGCGGCCCATGAGCCGCCCCGCCCATGGAAGCAACACAAAACAACAAGGACACCCATTGGATCATCCGGAAATCTCGGCCGGCTGGCTGAGTCGCCTCTTCTATCGCTGGACCGGCCCGCTGCTGCGCAAGGGGCTGACCCAGCCCCAGGTCAGTCTCGACGATCTCTATCCCCTGCTGCCGGAAGACAGGCGCGACGGCCGCGCCGACGCCTTCCTCGCGCTCACCGCCCGCCAGCCGGTGCGACCCTGGCCCCTGACCGCCTTTATCTGGCGCCATTACAAGGGACGAATTGGCCTGCTCACCCTGCTGCAACTGCTCGGCATGCTCGCCACCCTGACCAGCCCCTGGCTGCTCAACCACAGCATGACCCAGCTCGGCACCGATGCCACCACCGGCCACAAGCTGCTGCTGGCCCTGGCCCTGTTCGCCTCCGTGCTCGCCGCCGGCATGCTGGCGGAGCACTCCTTGCAACTGGCCCTCAAGATGCACGTGCCCATCCGCCGTCTGCTGGCCGAATCCCTGCTCGCCAAGGTGATGAAGCAGGGTGGCAAGAGCTTCGACGACAGGGCCGGCGGCCGGGTTCAGAACCTCATCAACCGGGACGTGTGGGACATTACTTGGATCCTGGCTGACCCCGCCATGCCGGTCACCATGGCGCTGCAACTCATCGGCACCATCGCCCTGCTGGTGTGGCAGGTGGGCAGTGCCGGTCTGGTGGGCTTCGCGGTGCTGGCCCTGCTGCTGCTCATTTCCACCCGGGTAGTACGGCGCATGAACCAGCAGGAGCAGCAGCTCAAGCGCCAGCAGGATGAGCGCAACGGCATCCTGGCGGAATACATCAAGAAGCTGAGGCTGGTACGCCAGAACGGGCTTGGCCCCTTCTTTACCCGGGCGGCCAACACCAAGCGCCAGCAGGAATTGGGGGTGCTGGGCCGGGTGCTCAGGCTCGATGCCATCAACGAAGGGCTGATGCTGAGCACTCCCCTGCTGGTGACCCTGGCCACCTTCACCACCTACCTGGCGTCGGGCAACACCCTCACCCTGCCCCAGGTGTTCACCACCATCGCCCTGTTTACCGTGCTGCGCATCCCCATGATGCGACTGCCCTACCTCATCCGCACCCTGATCAACTTCAACACCGGCTTCAACCGGCTGTGCGAGTTCCTGAACAGCCCGGAGCAGCACCGGGAACTCGATGATCCCGCCCTGCCGGCGGGGGCCCTCCACCTGGAAGGCGTCAGTGCCCTGCACCAGAAAAAACCGGTGCTCGAGGGAGCCAACCTCGCCATCGCACCGGGGGAGCTCGTGGGGATCACCGGGGCCACCGGGGCGGGCAAGAGCTGCCTGCTGCATCTGGTTGCCGGCTTTGACAGCGAGTTTGCCGGCAGCATCCGTCGCCACGGCCGGGTTGCCCATCTGGGCCACAAGCCCTGGCTGATGAACGACACCATCCGCAACAACATCCTGTTCGGCCAGCCCTGGCACGTCGAGCGCTATCGTTGGGTGCTCGGCGCCTGCGCCCTCACGGCCGATCTCGCGCTGCTCAGCCACGGGGATCAAACCCTGGTGGGCGAGCTCGGCACCCGCCTCTCTGGCGGCCAGCAGCAGCGGGTCGCCCTGGCTCGCGCCCTCTACGCCCGGGCCGATATCCTGCTGCTGGACAACCCCTTGTCTGCGCTCGACCCCATGGTCGCGGCCCAGGTACTGGAGCAGGGGCTCGCCTTCAAGCCGGGGCCGACCCGGCTCCTGGTGAGCCACGATCCGGATGTGCTGGCCAGGTGCGATCGGGTGATCCGCATCGAGCAGGGGCGCCTGGTGGAGCTCGATGCCCACCAGTTGGCGGATCTTGTCCAGCATCCCCAGCCCGCCCCGCCGGTGCCCCCTCAGGAGGCGGAGCAGTTCAGCGAGGAGAAAGTGGTGGAGGGCAAGGTGGACTGGGGGCTGTTTGGCTTCATGTGGCAGCGCCTCGCCGCCCCCGGTGCCATCCTGCTCGTCCTGCTGCTCACCCTGGGCCAGGAAGGGCTGCGCATCGCCTCGGATCTCTGGCTCGGCGGCAAGGCCGAGGTGAGCGACGTCACGACCCTGCTCGGCATCTATGTGCTGCTGGGGGCGGGCTCCCTCGCCTGCATCATGGCGGTGCGAGTCATCAACTACAAACTCGGCCTCAAGCTGGCCTGGACCCTGTTTGACGGCATGCTGGGGCGCATCAGCCGCGCCCCCATGGCCTTCTTCGACAAGGTGCCCCAGGGGCGCATCCTCAACCGCTTCGACCGGGATCTGGGGGAGGCGCAAGAGATGCTGCTCTCCATGCTGGTGGGACTGTTCGGCATGCTGGTGTCCGTGGCCTTGCAGGTGGTGGTGATCGGCATCAATATTCCCCTGCTGCTGCTCATCGCTCCCCTGGTGGGATGGGCGCTCTATGTGTTGCAGCGCCGCTACCGGGCGGTGCAACTCAAGCTGCGGCGCCAGTCCTCGGTGCTGCGCTCCCCGCTCTACATAAGCATCAGCGAGACCATCCGCGGCGCCCCCGCCCTGCGCCTGGCAGGGGCCGAGCGTTTCGCGCTGGACCAGGTGCTGCACCACTATGACAACAACCTGCGCAGCTGGTACACCACCACCTCCATCAACCGCTGGCTCGGCATGCACCAGACCCTGCTCTCCGCCGCCCTGGTGGGGGCCGTGGCACTCATGGTGGCCTTTGGCAACAGCCCGCTGCTGGGGGCGGTTGCCATCACCTATGCCTTTACCGCTTCCGCCATGCTCAACTCCCTCATCCGCACCTTCGCCGAGGTGGAACAGGTGATGAACGCGGTAGAGCGGGTGCGCGAATACAGCGAAATAGAGAGCGAACGCCAGGAGGGAGAGGCCCTCGCCACCCCTCACCCCGCAGTGCGCTTCGACAACCTGGGGCTGCGCTACCCCCAGACCAGCCAGTGGGCGCTGCACAAGGTCAACTTCGAACTGGCCCCAGGTGAAAAGGTGGGTGTGTGCGGGCGTACCGGGGCAGGCAAAAGCTCCCTGCTGGGGGTATTGCAGGCCATGTATCCCGCCTCCCAGGGGGAGATCTTCTACGGCAATCAGCCACTGTCACGACTTGCACCGGAGGCGGTGCGTGATCTCTACGACACCGTCTCCCAGATCCCGCTAACCTTCTTCGGTAGTCTGCGGGCCAACCTGGCGCCCCTGACCGAGCATGAGGACGCCGTGCTTGAGCAGGCGCTTGCCCGGGTGGGCCTCGCCGAGCGCTGCGCCGGGCGGCTGGATGAGGATCTCGACAGGCTGCAACTCTCCGCCGGCGAGACCCAGTTGCTGGTGATCGCCCGCATCCTGCTGTCGCGCCGACCGCTCATCGTGCTGGACGAGGCCACCTCGGATCTCAGTCACGGCGGCATGCGCAAGATGGCGGAGCTGCTCTACCGCTACCGGCCGGAGGCCAGCTATCTGGTGATCGCCCACCACCTGGAGCCGCTCTTGTCGGTGGACAAGGTGGTGGTGATGGAGGCCGGCACCGTGGTGGAGCAGGGGTCGCCGGTGAGCCTGCTGGCCAACTCCCACTCCCGCTTCCACCAGCTGTTTGCCGGCCAGGTCAACCGTCAGGTGCCCCAGACGGCATGAGCGCCAAAAATAACAAGGGCTGCCCCCGGGCAGCCCTTGTTGCTTGAGGAGAGCCTCAACGCTCCATGATCTGGGTGATGTCGTCCTTGTTGATGTGCACCTCCCGCCCCTCTTCATCGTAATAGCGATACATGCCTGTGGTCTCGTCCAACCTGGGTTTGCTGTCGGTGGCAATCATCTTGCCATCCTTGGTGCTCATGATGTATTGGGAGCTGCACCCCGCCAATCCCAACAGACAAACCAGCATCATCACAGCTTTCATCACTCTCCCCTTCTTCACGCTCACCATGGCGGTGATAGATGAAGCCTAGCTCAACCGGATGGCCCGTTTACCTTGATTGCAGCAACAGGATTCACAGAAAGAATCCACCTGCTATAGCCATTGAAAATGATCTATCAAGAAAAGAAAGACCGGACATCTGTCCGGCCTGCTCTGGATTATTAGTTACTTGCCCGGCTTGCGCTCGCCGGTGACGGTGGGGTTGGCCGGATCCATGCTCCACTCGAACCAGCCGCCGTCGTAGACGCTGATCCGCTTCCAGTCCATCAACCAGGCGTAGAAGAACGCCTCGGAGGCGCGCCAGCCGGTGCCGCAGTAGAAAGCGGCCTGCTGGGTCGGCTCGATATTCCACTCATCCCACATGGCGAGGATCTCGCGGGCGGGCTTCATGGTGCCGTCCGGGTTGTGGAAGTCGCTCATGCTGTTGGCATCCACCCCGCCGTGACCCCATCTGGCCCCGGGAATGTCCCCCTTGGGCTTGATGTAGCTGTAGCCCGAGGTATTGCCCACGAACTCGTCCCAGGTGCGCACGCTGACCAGGGCGCCGTCCGGCTGCTTGAGCAGGGCCTTGGCCTGGTCAAGGGTGGTGTAGTACTCGGGATGGGCCGGGATGGCCACGCCAAACTCCTTGGCCGGGGTGAACTTGTTGGCCAGCCCGGTCTCGGTGCGCAGATGCTGCACGAACCAGGCCTCCAGCCCGCCATCCAGCAGCCGCACATCCTCGACCCCCGCATACATCATCAGATGGGCCGCACGGGCCGCCGCCATGGTGTTGCGGCCATAGAGGATGACGGTGGTGTCATGACGGATGCCGTTCTCCAGCAGCAGCGCCTTGAGCGCCTCGTCAGAGACCTTGTTCCACAGCGGCTCCCCTTCCAGCCGGTTGGTGTCGATGTAGCCGGCTCCCGGAATGTGGCTCAGCAGATAGGCCTTGGGGGATCCCCAGTCCACCTCGAACACCTTCCACTCCCCCTTGGGGGCGGCGATGACCGGTTTGCCTGCCTGCAAGTCTGCCAGCCAGAGCGGATGGACCAGCTGCTGCCAGCGTGCCAGATGCTCCCGGGGCGCCTCTTTCCATCCCTGCAGCTCGAACAGCTGCTTGATGCCCTGCTGGCGCAGCAGACGGGCCACCTCGGCCACCTCGCGAGGGGGGCCATAGAGGGCGACGGGTTTGTCGGCCTTCAACCCCTTGCTCACGAGTGCCGCAGGCCACTCCTCGTCACTGTATTTCCACTCTGCGGAGAGCAGCTCGGCACCGGCCACATGGCCCCCCTGCTTCTCCCCGTCCATGGGCCAGCCCTGGTAGAAATAGCTCGGGCGGGTATCCAGGATCACCGCCTCCTTCCCCTTGGCATCCGCCAGGGAGAGCGGGGGCAGCTCGGCGGCCAGCGCGGGCCAGGCACACCAGATCAGCAAGGCGGTCAGGCAGCTTCGCCACAGTCCAGTCATTCGTTTCATGATGTCGTCTCGATGCATAGTGAAGAGAGTTAAAAAATGGAGCGGCCCAGGCGCTCGGCCAGCAGCTCCAGCGCCGCCGTCCCGGCCAGGGAGTTGCCCGCCTTGTTGAGCTCGGGTGACCAGACGCAGATGGAAAGCTCTCCCGGGATCAGCGCCATGATGCCGCCCCCCACCCCGGACTTCCCCGGCATGCCGACCCGGTAGGCGAAGTCGCCCGCCTCGTCATAGAGGCCGCAGGTGGCGAGCAGGGCATTGACCTGCTTGGTGGTCCGGGCCGGCAGCAGGGGCGTGCTCTCGCCAAGAGGGACGCCCCGGTTAGCCAGATAGACGAAGGCTCGTGCCAGATCGACGCAGCTCATGCGGATGGCGCAGGCATTGAAGTAGCTCTGCAATACCTTGTCCACCTCGTTCTCGAAGTTGCCATAGGCCTTCATCAGATAGGCGATGGCGGCATTGCGGGCGGAGTGCTGGTACTCGGAGCGCGCCACCACCTGATCCGCCATGATGGCCGGGTTGCCGCACAGGCGGCGTACCAGCTCCAGAGTGCGTTGGCGAGGAGCGGTGAGCCGGGTTTCCAGCAGATCGCTCACCACCAGGGCACCGGCGTTGATGAAGGGGTTGCGGGGAATACCCTGCTCGAACTCCAGCTGGACGAGGGAGTTGAACGGCTGGCCGGAGGGCTCCTTGCCCACCCGGGCCCAGATCTCCTCCTCCTGATAGAGGGTCAAGGCCAGCGTGAGGCTCAGGGCCTTGGAGATACTCTGGATGGAGAAAGGCTCGAAAGCGTCACCTGCGGTGAACAATTCCCCTTCAACGGTACAGACCGCGATCCCCAGCCGGTCGGCAGGCACCTGGGCCAGGGCGGGAATGTAATCGGCCACCTTCCCCTGCCCGAGCAGCGGACGCACCTCTTCCAGGATGCCGGCCAGTAATTCGGATGACAACACCATTGGCTATTCCATGACGTGAAACGAGGCGGGGCCAGCCCACCGACAAAAATCCCGCCGGCGGCGGGATTTTCTATCTGCCCGGGAGGCAGTCAGATATCAGGCCGGCTCGCCGTACCAGAGATCGAACAGCTCGGTGACCACCACGGCCTCCAGCCCTTTGCCTTGCAGCCAGGTCTGAACGGCGGAACGGTCTTCGTCGGTGCACTTGCCGAGCTGCTGGGTGCAGATCATCCCTTCCCAGGCCAGGTGACCCGAGCCGGCGAAGGCCAGCTTGCGAGGCTCAATCACCTCGTCGATCAGCGCATCGACCACGGCATCAATGGTCTCTTCGGCGGTGCCGACCGGGAAGTTGAAACTGATGTCGAACCCCATTTCCTGGAATTCATCGACGCGCAGTTTCTTACGCAGACGGCGGCTACGGTTGGCCATGAAAGCTCCTTAGTTGATACGTTGACTCAGTTGACTCGTTTGAAAATCAGATCCCAGACACCGTGGCCCAGACGATGGCCACGCTGCTCGAATTTGGTCAGGGGGCGCCAGTCGGGACGGGGCACCCAGTTGCCGGTGGCGGAGGTATTCTCGTACCCCTCGGCGGCACTCATCACCTCCAGCATGTGCTCGGCGTAGTTCTCCCAGTCGGTGGCCATGTGGAAGACGCCACCGATGGCAAGCTTCTGGCGGATATCCTGGGCAAAGGCAGGCTGCACGATGCGGCGCTTGTGGTGGCGGCTCTTGTGCCAGGGGTCCGGGAAGAAGAGCTGCAGGCAGGAGAGAGAACCGTTCGGGATCATGTGCTCCAACACTTCCACCGCATCGTGGCAGATGACGCGCAGGTTGGTGACGCCCGCCTCCTGGGCGGTGCCAAGGCAGGCGCCTACACCAGGAGAGTGCACCTCGATGCCGATGAAGTTCTTCTCGGGGGCGTTCTTGGCCATCTCCACCAGGGAGGCGCCCATGCCGAACCCGATCTCCAGCACCACGGGTGCCTCGCGGCCAAACAGGGCCACCATGTCGAGCGGCTCTGGTGCGAAATCGATGCCCATGACCGGCCAGAGCTCTTCCAGGGCCTTCTCCTGCCCTTTGGTCAGGCGGCCTTCGCGACGGACGAAGCTGCGGATCTTGCGCATGAACTTGCCGTCTTCGTTAAACACATCTTGGGTCACAGACATAGTAAATTGCTCGTTATTGCATCGCTCTGGAACAGAGCCGACATAAATGGATCGCTCGTTATTGCATCAGTTCGCAAAAACAGGGGAGCGAATTATCCCAAGATAGGCACAAGGCGCAAGTGTTTCCCACAACAAATCCCCCGGGACTGCCCACTTCCACCGGCAAGGTTGACAAATGCCACCCCCTTCACAGAATCTGCCGGACGTCGGGTTCATCCTGACGCGGAAAAATAAAACCATATACAACAAAGGATTGCAGTATGAAGAAAACCCTGTTGGCCCTCGCCCTGCCTGCCCTGCTGGCCGGTTGCAACCCCTCTGACAACGACTCCCAACCCCCTGCCCCCGCCGCTCAGGCCCATGAGTTTCTGGTGCAACTGAGCTCTGGCGCAGAAGGGATAGGCGCTCGTCCCACGGGCACCGAGGCCGAAACCCGCGCCGCCGCCTGGATCCAGGATCACCTGGCCGGCTGGGGTTACGAGGTGCAGAACCAGCCATTCACCTACACCCGGGGCGGCACAGACCGAACCTCCCAGAACATCGTCGCCGAGCTCAAGGGTCAGAGCGACAAGGTGATCCTCATCGGTGCCCACTATGACAGCACCGGCGAGAAGAAAGGATCCGAAGGCGCCACCGACAACGGGGCCGGCGTCGCCGCCCTGCTGGCAGTTGCCGAGGCACTCAAGGGAGAGACCCTGCCCTACACGGTGCGCTTCGCCTTCTTCGGCGCCGAGGAAAACGGCCTCAACGGCTCCAGAGCCTATGCCGCCAGTCTCGACACCGACGCCGTCGCCAAGCTGCTGGCCATGGTGAACTACGACACCATCGCCGGGGGTGACATCGTCTATGTCCACTCGGCCCACTCCGACGTGGCCGAGTACAACTGCGCCGACCCGAGCCGCTACAGCTTCGATCCCAAGGTGCGCGATCGCCTGCTGGCCATCTCCCAGCAGACCGCCACCCCGTTCGCCATCCACCCCAGCTACAGCGGCTACCCGGAAGGGGAGACCGGCAGCTGGTCCGATCATGCTCCCTTTGCCTGCCTGGGGGTGCCCATCGCCTACGTGGAGGCCACCAACTTCACCATCAACGGGGAAGATGGCTATGACGGCTACTCCCAGAGCACCAATCCGGCGCTGTGGGACTGCTACGACGACGCCACCAAGAGCGCCTGCGACCGGGACAGCGAGACCCAGTGGGGCAAGATCTGGCACACGGAGCATGATCGCCTCGACAAGATGGCCGAGCTCTTCCCGGGCCGGATCGAGCAGCAGCTCGGGGCCAATACCGACCTGATGATCCGCTTCCTCAAGGCGCCGGGGCTCTGACCCCCATCCCGCCCGATGCCCCCCTGACAGGGGTTTTTGCGCCCCTGACCGGGGTCGGGACGATAAAATTCGGGCAGGTGCCAAACCTGCCCTTTTTTATGGATTTTTGTGACAGCCATTGCCTCATTTCTGAAATCTGATACAAACGGATAACCTGGCGGTTGAATGGAGCGACCGCCACCTAGTCAGAGAGAACCCTATGCAGCCGTTTTTTGCCCAGCGCTTCGAGAAGGTCGAGCCTTCCTTTATCCGCGAAATCCTCAAAGTTGCCGCCAATCCGGAGATCATCTCCTTCGCCGGCGGCCTGCCCAACCCCCATCTGTTCCCGGTCAAGGCCATCGAGCAAGCGTGCCAGGACGTGCTGCGCGAGCAGGGAGCCGCCGCGCTGCAATACGCCACCACCGAGGGCTTTGCCCCGCTGCGCCAGTTCATCGCCGACCGCTACCTGAGCCGCCACGGCATGACCGTCAATCCTGACAACATCCTCATCACCAGCGGCTCCCAGCAGGCGCTGGATCTGCTGGGCAAGGTGCTGGTGAACGAGGGGCAGGATCTCATCATCGAAGAGCCGGGCTACCTTGGCGCCATCCAGGCGTTCTCCGTCTATCAACCGAATTTCAAGCCCATCACCCTGGCGGAAGAGGGGCTGGATCTGGCCGCGCTGGATGCGCTGCTGGAGCAGGGCTCCAGCGCCAGGCTGCTCTACGGCGTGCCCAACTTCCAGAACCCGAGTGGTGTATCCTACAGCCGCGCCAACCGGGAAGCCCTGGCGGAGCGCCTGGTGCGCCACGATCTGCTGATGGTGGAAGACGACCCCTACGGCGAGCTGCGATTCGAAGGGGAGCACCTGCCCCCCATCGCCAAGCTGGCCCCCCACAACACCGTGCTGCTCGGGTCCTTCTCCAAGACGGTGGTACCCGCCTTCCGCCTGGGCTGGATGGTGGTGCCGGACTGGCTGCGCAAGAAGGTCACCATCGCCAAGCAGGCCACCGACCTGCACAGCAACGCCTTCAGCCAACAGGTGCTGCACCGCTTCCTGACCGACAACTCCCTCGACGCTCACCTGGAGAAGATCAAGGAGGTCTATGGTCGCCAGCGTGCCGCCATGGAAGCCGCCCTCGCCCGCCACTGTCCGCCCGGCGTCAGCTACACCCGTCCCGAAGGGGGCATGTTCCTCTGGCTGACCCTGCCGCCCAGCGTCAGTGCCATGGCCCTGTTCGACGAGGCCATCAAGGAGAAGGTGGCCTTCGTGCCCGGCGCCCCCTTCTATGTGCGCCCCGAGATCCAGAACACCCTGCGCCTGAGCTTCTCCTGTGTGGATGAGGCGACCACGGAAGAGGGTGTTCAGCGTCTGTGCCGCGCCCTGGCCCGCATGCTCTGAACCATTCGGCCATAAAAAAACCAGCGACCCGGTCGCTGGTTTTTTTTGCCTCGCGCTTTCCCCTCAGCGCCCCTGGCCGGCCAGCTGGCTGACAAACTCCTTCATGGGCATGGGCCTGCCAAACAGGTAGCCCTGCAGGAAGGTCACCTCGCGGGCCTTCAGATAGTCGGCCTGCACCTGATTCTCCACCCCTTCCGCCACCAGTTGCAGACCGAGCCGGGTCGCCAGATCGATGACGTTCTCCACGATGTGGCTGGAGAGCGCGTCCGACCCAATCATGCCGACGAAGCTCTGATCGATCTTGAGGAAGTCGACCTGGAAGGTCTGCAGGTAGGTCAGGCTGGAGTGGCCGGTGCCGAAATCGTCGATGGCGATGAAGACCCCGAGGGCATGGAGCTCGGCAAAGAGCCGGTCCGTCGTCTCGTCCGCCACGATGAGCTCGCGCTCGGTCAGCTCCAGCACCAGCTTGATGGGATTCCCCTTGAAGGCGTTGATGAAATCCCGGCAATCTTCCACCAGGCTCAGATCCTTGCAGTGGCTGGCGCTGATGTTGAAGCCGAAGTGGAACCCTCGCGGCAGATGGTGCGCCTTGCCCGCAAACTGTTCGCGCACCTGCGCCATCAACAGCCGGGTCATGGGCACGATGAGGCCACTGTCCTCTGCCAGGGGAATGAAGCGATCCGGCGAGATCATCCCCTGACGGGGGTGTTGCCAGCGCATCAGCACCTCGCAACCGCTCCATTGGCCGTCCTCCCCGTTCACCACGGGTTGCAGATAGGGGATGAACTCCTGCTGGGACAGTGCCCGTTTCAGCTCCTGGGCCGGCGAAGTCGAACGGCCCATCAGCCAGAAGACCGCCACCCCGAGCAGCAGGCTCAGCAGAGGATAAATAATGACGCCCACCTTGGAGTAGTCCCAGATGTGGGCACGGTACTCATCCACCGACACCGTGGTCACTACCTTGAACGGGTACCTGGTCGAGACCTGTTCGAGATAGCCATTGCGATCCTTGGGGATCAGCTTGTCGGTGAGTTCGCTGTTTCGCAGCAGCATCTCGTTGCCGACCACCAGCCCCAGTGGGGAGTTGCGGCTCAGCATGTCCAGGATGTTGAGCAGGTAGTAGCCGTCGACCCCCACCAGCACGCTGAACTCGCCCACCTCTTCCCGGTAGGCGATGAGGGGGCGATTCGGGGTGACCGGGTTGCCCTTCATCAGGTCGAGCCTGCCCCCGACATAGTCATCCAGCTTGATGCCGCCATCGACCGGGCCATAGAGGGAAGAGCAGTAGATCCGATCCCCCCTGGCCAGGTTGACGCTGCGCACATCCGGCACCGTGGCCACCTGATCCCTGAGCCCCTGCACCACCTCGAGACAGGGCCTGCCCAGGCTGCCGGTGAGGGCCGACGCCGCCAACTGGGCATTGTCCAGAGTGCGGTCGAACATGACCCTGGCATGTTCCAGGCGCGCCACCGCATCCTGTTTCACGCCGGTGGCGGTCTGCCAGATGACGATGACGAGCCCAAGGAGCATGGGCAACAGACCGGCCAGCAAGGCACAGAGCAGCCGGACATAGAATTGACGCACCTTCAAACGTCGAAATGGCATAACGGCCCTCATGAACATGGCGAAAAAGCGCTCGAGTTTACCCGCTGGCGCCCGTTTGGCAAGCCGGAATGAGCCCCTGATACCGCCGCGCCACGGCGCCCCCCCGTGGTCGCAACACCCGGCAACCCCGTGGACAAAGGGGGCGGCGTCTTGGGAGACAAAAATCATAATGCTCATAAAAACAGGAGCTTGTCCATCGGGCACCCAGGCTCTAGAGTAGACCCTAGAGCGTCAGGGAGGCAGGACATGAAGATACTGATCACGGGGGGCACGGGGTTTATCGGCCGCCGTCTGGTGGCACACCTCAAGGTGGCGCACGAAGTAGTCGTGCTGACCCGCCAGGGCAGCCGGGCCTACGAGCTGCTCGGCCACGATGTCACCCTGCTGGACAGCCTGGACAGGCTGGATCACCTCAATGACGTGGACATCGTCATCAACCTGGCCGGCGAACCCATCGCCGCCGGACGCTGGAGCGAGTCCCGCAAGCAGTTGCTCTGCAACAGCCGCTGGCTGCTGACCGAACAGCTGGTGGATCTCGTCAAACTATCCAGCACGCCCCCCAGATTGCTGCTCAATGCCTCCGCCATCGGCTGGTATGGCCGCCAGGATGACGCTCCTCTGGATGAAACATGCCAGAGCCCTCACGACGAATTCACCCACCGTCTCTGTCAGCAGTGGGAGCAGCTTGCCCAGCAGGCCCGCTCGGCCCAGACCCGGGTCTGCATCCTGCGCATCGGCCTGGTACTCGGCATGGAGGGGGGCGCCTTGCCCAGGATGCTGCCCCCTTACCGCCTCGGCCTCGGCGGCCCCATGGGCAGCGGCACCCAGATGATGAGCTGGATCCACGTGCAGGATCTGGTGCGGGCCATGCTGTTTCTCATCGAGCACGGCGAGTGTGACGGCATCTTCAACGGCACGGCCCCGCAACCGGTCAGCAATCGCCGGTTCAGCGAGACCCTGGCCGCCACGCTCCATCGACCGCACCTCTTCTTCGTACCGGCACCCCTCCTGCGACTCCTGATGGGAGAGGCGGCGGATCTGCTGCTCACCGGACAGCACGTGCTGCCCGCCCGCTTGCAGCAGGCCGGTTTTCACTTCAGCTTCTCGGCCCTGCCCGGCGCTCTGGACAATCTGCTGCACTCACCCCGTTGACCCAATGACACATCCCGACCGAGGTCGGGATGTGTCGAGCCATCAGAGCAGCCCCTGCCCCAGTCCCCTGAGCCGGTCGCTCAGGGTACCCGCCAGCAGTTGGCGGCGCATGCCCTGTCCAGCCAGGGTCACCAGCACGGCCCCAAGCAGGGGGAGTGCAGCCCAGATGGCCCAGTGGAACTGCCACTGCGCTCCCTCCCACCACCACTGCAGACCGAAGGAGCAGAGCTCCACCACCATGGCGGCGCAGAGCCCTGCCAGGGCACCGCTCGCCACCAGCTCCCAGCGCAGCATCTTCTCGAGCAGGGCGCTGCCCGCCCCCAAGGTGCGCATCAGCAGCAGCTCCCGGCGCCGATGGGCCATGCCGGCCTGGGTCTGGGTCAGCAGCACCAGCAGGGCGGCTACCGTCACCAGCCCGAGCATCAACCCCAGGGCGCGGCTCACCTGATCGGAGACCAGGGTGAGGCGGCCTATCAGATCCTCCACATCGATGAGGCTCACCGTGGGGTGGCGGCGGATGAGTTCCACCTCTGCCCCTCGCCCCTCAGGCGGCAGACGATAGCTGCCGAGCCAGGTCTGGGAGAAGGGGGCCAGCACGTCCGGCGAGAAGATCATGTAGAAGTTCGGCCTCATGTTGTCCCACTTGATGGACCTCAGGCTGGTCACCCTGGCCTCGAACGCCCGCCCCTCTATGGTGAAGCCGAGCACGTCTCCGAGCGCGATGCCGAGCCGTCCCGCCAGCGCCTCATCGACGGAGACCTCCCCCTTGCCGGCCAGCCATTGACCGGCAGTGACCTTGTTGTCGGCGGGCAGGGCCGATGTGGTGGTGAAGTTGAGCTCTCTGTCCACCCCCTCCCGCGCCGCATCCTCCCCCACTGCCTCACCAGCGATACGGGTCAGGCGCCCGCGCACCATGGGGTAGAAGTCCGAGGTGATGGCCCCGGCCCGGTGCAGATCGGCCAGGATCCCTTCCCGCTCGCTGTCCGCCACATTGACCAGGAAGCGGTTCGGGGCGTCGGCAGGCAACCGGGTGGAAAAATCCTCCAGCAGATCGACCCGCGCCGCCCACAGCAGCCCGAACAGCATCAGGGCCAGGGCGAAACCCGCCAGCTGGAACAGACCACTGCCCCGCTCACGGGAGAGGTGATTGATGGCCAGGCGCAGGGCATGGGGCCCCTTGAGCCGACTGCCAAGACGCAGCAGCACGGAGGCGAGCAGGGCCAGCAGCGCCATCAACACCCCCATGCCGCCGATGAGCCCGCAGGCCAGCCTGATGTCGGCGGTAAAGCCCCACACCAGGGCAAACAGCCCGATGAGC
The DNA here is from genome assembly GCF_027707405.1 of Aeromonas sp. QDB68. Taxonomy (NCBI): domain Bacteria; kingdom Pseudomonadati; phylum Pseudomonadota; class Gammaproteobacteria; order Aeromonadales; family Aeromonadaceae; genus Aeromonas; species Aeromonas sp. QDB68. The sequence continues at coordinate 23,798 of NZ_JAPCIQ010000049.1, forward strand.
CCCACGGGCACCGTCAGCCAGGGAGGGATCCCCGCCTCCAGCTCCCGGCGCAGCACCCGCAGCGGCGGTACCTTGAGCAGCCTCAGGAAGGGGACGAACGCCAGCATCAGGGTGATGAAGAAGGCGACCGCAAGGCCCAGGGCGAAGGGTCGCCAGGAGGGGGGCGGCAGATCCGCAGGCAGCAGATCCCCCAGCAGGTTCAGGGTCAGCCACTGCATGGCGCTGCCCGCCACCAGCCCCATCAGGGCCCCCACCAGGGTCAGGGAGAACAGCAGGGTGCCCATCAGTTGCCACAGGGTGCGCCGCGAGGCCCCCAGGGTCTTGAGCAGGGCCACCATGTTGGTCTGGCGCTCGGCGAAATGGCGCACCGCTATCCCCATGGCCAGGGCGCCGAGCAGCACGCCGGCAAGGGATGCCAGACGGAAGAAGCGCTCGGCATTGCCCAGGGATTTCCCCACCTGGGTACCCTGATCGTCGGGTTTGACGAGCTTCTGCCCGGCGCTCAGCCTGGTGTTGAGCCAGGCCTCATAGCGGGCGATGGCGTCACGGGGCCCCTTGACGAGATAGCGCCACTGCTGGCGACTGCCCGGCAGCAGGGCCCCGGTCGCCTCGATATCGGCGCTGTGGATCAAGGCCCTTGGCGCCATCTGGAAGGGGCTGAACCCCTGATCCGGCTCCTGGCCCAGCTCCCCTGCCACCGTCAGCCGGGTGTTGCCGACCTCGAGTGCCTCCCCCACCTTGGCGCCGAGCAGTTGCATCACCCTGGCGGAGAGCCAGATCTCGCCGGGCGCCGGGGCGCGCTGGGGAGTGAGCTCCAGCTTGCCGTAGAAGGGAAAATCCCCGGGCACGGCGCGGATGGAGGCCAGTTGCAGGGTATCACCGTGAAACAGCATGCTGTTGAAGCTGACCGTGGTCTGCACGGCCAGCCCCTCCTGATGCGCCTGCGCCAGCCACTCTGCCGGTGCCGGCGTCGCGGAGCGCAGCACCCTGTCCCCTCCGATGAAATCCCGCCCGGAGGCCTTGAGCCCCACGTCCAGCCGATCCGCCACCAGAGCCACGCTGAGCACGCAGGCGACGCTCAGCGCCAGCGCCAGCACAAACCAGCGCAGCTCGCCGCTGAACCCTTCCCGGCGCAGCAGCTTCAATCCCAGTCGCCACTGACTCATGACGCCTCCCTCACCGTCCATGCTGCTGCCAACGATCCCCTGGTGCAGCTCTGTCTCCACTGACTCATGACAGCTCTCCCACCCTGGCCGCCATGACAGCCTGTGCCTCCAGCCGCCCGGCTGACATCACCAGCTGCCGCTGGCAGCGCTGGGCCAGCTCATGGTCATGGGTCACCACCACCAGGGTGGTGTTGTGCTCGCGGTTGAGACGAAACAGCAGTTCGATCACCGTCTCCCCTGTCTTGCTGTCGAGGTTGCCGGTGGGCTCGTCCGCCAGCAGCAGGCTGGGGCGGGTCATGAAGGCACGGGCAATGGCGACCCGCTGCTGCTCGCCGCCGGAGAGGCGCGGCGGTAGGTGGTGCAACCGCTCTCCCAGACCGACCTGGGCCAGCAGCTCCCGGGCACGGGGCTCGCTGTCGGTCTCCCCCCGCAGCTCGGCCGGCAACATGACGTTTTCCAGGGCGCTCAGGGTGGGCAGCAGCAGGAACGACTGGAACACGAACCCCACCTGCTCGGCCCGCAGCCTGGCGCGTCCCTCCTCGTCCAGCCGGGTGAGGGAGTGGCCGAGGATCTCTATCTCGCCGCTGCTCGGCAGATCGAGACCGGCCAGCAAACCGAGCAGGGTGGACTTGCCGGAACCGGACGCACCGACCAGCGCCAGCGTCTCGCCGGTATTGACTTGCAGATCGATCCCTTCAAGGATGGTGAGGCTTTCCTGACCGAGGCGAACGGTTTTACCGAGCCCCCTGACGGCGATAATGGGCGTTGAACTCATCTTGGGTATCCTGTTTGCCTGAACCTGTAATGACAATAGAACGTGGGAGTTGACTGCATGATGCGTCTCTTGTTTGCCGTGAGTTGCCTGTGCTGCTGGGCAGCGTCCGTCCAGGCCCAGACCCTGCTGGTACTGGGCGACAGCCTGAGTGCCGGCTACCAGATGCAGGCCGAACAGAGCTGGCCTGCCCTGCTCAATGAAAAGTGGCAGCAGCAGGGGGGAGAACACACCCTCATCAATGCCAGCATCAGCGGTGAAACGACCCAGGGCGGCCTGGCCCGCCTGCCCGCTCTGCTCGAAACCCACAAACCGGACTGGGTGTTGATCGAACTCGGCGCCAACGACGGGCTGCGGGGCTTTGCTCCCGCCATCACCCGGGCCAACCTGACCAAGATGATCGAGCTCGCCCGGGCGCACCAGGCGAAGACGGTGCTGACCCAGATCCTGCTGCCCCGCAACTATGGGGCGCGCTATCTGCAACAGTTCGAGCAGATCTTCCCGGATCTTGCGAAGGCCAACGACCTACCGCTGATGCCCTTCTTTCTGGATGATATTGTGCTGCGCCCTGAACTCATGATGAACGATGGACTGCACCCGACGGCCACCGCCCAGCCCCGGATCCGCGACAAGGTCGCCCGCTTTGTCGAGCCTCTGCTGACTCAGTAGCCCGGTGGCCGGGCCCCTGGCCCTTCCCCTTGCCCAGCAAAAAGCCCCCGCATGGCGGGCAATGCTGTTCAGATAAGCACTTTTTTGACTGATTATTCATAAATTGGATTTGAGTTGAGGGGGCAAGGCTGTGTCCAGTCGATCTTCCTCCAGCCTTTATCCAGCGGGGCTTGCAATAGAAAGAGGGAGGCATCATGCCTCCCTCGCTTTTTTGTCCTGATACTACGTGGACTGGAACTCAAATTCTCTTAAGTGAACAGCATTGCCCGCATGGCGGGGGCTTTTTCATGGTTCGGCGTGCCGGGTTCAACGGCCCAGGATCTGCCGCATCCGCTGCTGTGCCACGTCCACCAGCAAGTCGGGCTGGAATTTGGAGATGAAGCGATCACACCCCACCTTCTTGACCATGGCCTCGTTGAAGTTGCCGCTCAGGGAGGTATTGAGGGTGATGAAGAGATCGGACATGCGCGGATCGCTGCGCACCTCGTGAGTCAGGCGATAACCATCCATCTCCGGCATCTCGGCGTCCGTGATCATCAGCATGATCTCGTCGGTCACCTTCTTGCCCGCATCGCACCACCCCTTGAGCAACTTGAGGGCCTGCAAGCCGTCCTGGCACTCGATGACCTCGAGCCCGAGCTGGGCGAGGGTCTCGCGCACCTGGTTGCGGGCCGTGCTGGAGTCATCGACGATGAGCACCCGGCGTCCCTGCATCTGGGGCAGGATCTCCTCGTCCAGCACCTCGGACGAGATGCGCACGTCATAGGTGATGATCTCCGCCAGCACCTTCTCCACGTCGATGATCTCGACAATCTGGTCGACCCCCCCTTCCGGGATGCGGGTAATGGCGGTGAGGTAGTTGGCACGACCCGCCGAACGGGGCGGCGGCAGTATGTCCTTCCAGGTCATGTTGACGATGTGGGCCACCTGCCCCACCAGGAATCCCTGAATGGTGCGGTTGTACTCGGTGATGATGAGGTTGGACTCCTGATCGATGACCATGGGACGCATCCCGATGGCACCGCGCAGGTTGATGACGGGGATGGAGACGCCGCGAATGTTGGCGACGCCGCTGATGTTGTGGTGGGACCCCGGCATCTTGTTCAGATGGGGCAGCTTGACCACTTCCCGCACCTTGAAGACGTTGATCGCAAACAGTTGCTGGGCACCCAAACGGAACATCAGCAGTTCCAGGCGATTCTCCCCTACAAGCTGGGTACGTTGATCCACTGAATCCAATATGCTCGCCATATAACGCCCTTACGTCCATTTCCCGAAATTGCCCCGCACCGGAGCTGCGACATGCCAACCAGCCCCGCTTTCCCTGTCGGGACAACGCAAGCCTATATAGAAATAATGAAAAGCGTCGAGGAAAGATAGGATCTTGACCACGGGGCGTGATCATCGCCCCATCACTGCCTCATGGCAAGCACAGCCACGCACCGGCCCCGACAACAAGGGTATCGACCACACGGGGCCATTGCTGAACCCCGGCGTGCCGCTCTTGTCATCCAGCGCGGTCCGCCAGCAACGAAAAGACCGGCCACATGGGCCGGTCCTGGGATGTGCAGTGCGTCTGGGACGACTTAGAAGTTGTACTGCAGGGCCACGGCGACGATGTCGTCGGTGGACTTGTTCAGGCTGTTCTTGCCGGTGGAACCCACTTCGTCCAGCAGGTTGATCTTGTAGTCCACGTAGGCATTGAAGTTGTCGGTGAAGTTGTACCAGGCACCCACGGAGACGTATTCGGTCGCGGTGTCATCGATGCCGTGAGCGCTGTCCTTCACGTCGGTACGCAGGTAGGCCAGAGAGGGCTTGAACTTCGGCGTGATGTTGTACTGCACGACCGCTTCGTAGCCATCCATCTTCTCGGCGTAACCGCGCATGGAGCCGGTGTCCACGAAGAGGTGATCTTCACCGTGGGAGTAGGTGGCGGCCATGTAGAGGTTGCCGACGGCATACTTGGCGCCCACCCCGAACAGCTTGGCGTCGTTGTCGCCGCCGAAGCTCACGTTCTCGGCCTGCTCGTCGGTCTTGCCAGCCTGGTTGTAGGCGGCACCCAGGCTCAGGCCCATGTTGAAGTAATAGTTGGCAGAGAGGGCATACCCCTCGGAAGAACCTTTCGGGCTCCAGGTGCTGTTCGGGCCGACGCGCTCGCTGCGGCTCGCGTTCTGCGGGTCGTTGTTGCCGGTGAACTGGGCACCCAGGGTCAGCCCCTGCCAGTTGTACATGTACTGGGCCAGGCCGTTGGTACGACCGGTGCCGAACACCTCGGTGTCCTTGCCCAGACCATCACCACCCCACTCCGGCAGCACGTCGGTGTAGTTGTTCACCGCCTTGGTGAACAGACCGTCCTGGCGGCCGTAGCTGAAGGCACCGAAGCGATCGTGCTTGATGCCCGCATAGGCGTAACGCAGCTCGTCGTTGTCAGAACCGGAGACCGGCAGGTTGTACTCGGCGAAGCCGAACGCGGTCAGATCCTCGTCAACCTTGGTTTCACCTGCGATGTGCAGACGCAGGTAGCTGGCATCGCCTTCGGTGGCGTTGTCATCGGTGCCGTAGTACATGCCGTTGACGCGGCCGCCGATGTCCAGTTTGGTACCATTCTGATCGTAAACGTTGGCGGCCTGTGCACCACCGGCCAGCAGCAGGCTGGAGATGGCCATCGTCAATGCTGTCTTTTTCATTGTTCTTTCCTCAGGTGTAAGCACTCTCTGTCAGACCAGAGTTCGGTCGTGATGATCGGTTGATGTGCCGATGGCCTAAGGTAGATCCGGAAACCTTGTTGACATCCTCCCCCACCTTAGCGCTTCGCGTCACAGGAGGGGGATTCCCATTACTGGGTGATAGCTGCTCGCGC
>NZ_JAPCIQ010000050.1:0-28273 GCF_027707405.1 Aeromonas sp. QDB68
GAGCGGCCAAAGGGATCAGACTGTAAATCTGACGGCTCTGCCTTCGAAGGTTCGAATCCTTCTCCCTCCACCATCTTTCAGAAAGCCCGGCCTTATGCCGGGTTTTCGCTTTTCTGCCTTCCACAAATCCCCTTCTTCTCTACAAAAAAAAACGGGAGGCCAGGCCTCCCGTCAATATATGCACGCTCTCACCCCGAACCTGCTGGCGACAGCTGTCATCGGCCGATCGGGCAGAGGGGGACAAGCGTCCCCCCAGGTATCTGTCTTGTCATCCGCGCCCCTTACAGGGTGAAGCGATAGAAGATATCCACCGCCTGGGCCACCCCGCTCATGGCCTGCAGATAGAGCCTTGGCATCAGCTCGTAGCGCAGCTTGAATTCGGCGATGGGGCTGAACACCCCGACCCCGTACTGGAACTGCAAGCCGGGCAGCAGGTAGGCCGACAGGGTCACCTGGGTGTCATCACCACTGCCTGCGGTATCGAGGGCCACGTCGCTCATGCCGAGGGACTCCCCGATGCTGGAGACCACGCCGCTCGCCTGGCTCACGGCCCCCGCCACCAGCAGGCCGTTGAAGCCGCCATCCTCGCCGCTGGTCTGCAATCCCTTGCCCCGCAACAGATAGGAGAGCTGTTCATACTGCGCCATCTGCGGCTCGGAATAGACGGTGATCTTCGGCTTGGCAGCCAGCCCCGTCACCCGCACCCCGACGGTCACGTTGTCCTCGATGGTATCCGGATCCCGATAGGTCTCGATGTTGAGATAGGGCTGATCGATGGGGCCGGAGAAGAGGATCCGCCCCTCCTTGATGATGAGGTTCTGGCCATAGGCCTTGAAGCGCCCGTCCCTGAGCTCCAGTTGCCCGTTGCCCGAGAGCGGCTTGGAGGGATCCTGGCGAATGTTGAGGGCCCCTCCCACCTTGGTCTTGAGTCCCATGGCTTCGAGGCGGACGTCGTCCCCGAGCCGGATGGCGAGCCTGATCTCCATGGGCAGCGGTGCCGCCTTGGGGACCGGCGGCAGATCGTCGTAGATGACGGTGACGTCATCGGAGACCGCTACCGCGCTGTCTGGCAGGCTCTTGACCAGGATGCGCGACCAGGGGATGTCCACCTGACCGGTCACCCTGGTCTCCTCCCCGAGAGAGATGGCGATGTCAGGGGTCACCCTGACCCGGCCCATGCCCGGGTACTGGGCCTCCAGCTCCTTGCCCTGAATGGTGAGGCTGCCGGTCACCGGCTGCTGGGCCCAGCTCAGCCAGCCCCCCAGCACCAGGGGGCCCTTGCCCACCATCATGGAGCCGTCGAGTTCGGCCCGGTTGCCTTCTATCTTGAGGCGGGTCACCAGCTTGGAGAGGGTCACCATGTCGGAGTGGGTCTGAACCTCCCCCTCCTTCAGGTTCAGCTCGCCATACAGCAGGGGGGCAGCCAGGGTACCGTCGAAGCGGGCATCCGCCGAGATGACCCCTTGCAGGGAGCGCACTTCGGGAATGAGAGGCGCAAAGGTCGCCAGCTTCAGATCGTCAAACCTGAGTTGACCGCCGAGGTTGCCGCGGCCAGCGGGATCCCGGATCAGCAGATCGGTGTCGATGTTGCCGATCTGCTCGGAAGCGAAATCGACCCGGATGGCGGCCTGCTGGCGCTCGAAATCGATCCCGAGCTCGAGGCGCTGGTAGTCGGTCTTGAGTTCGTCGGCGACGAAGGTCCCAGGCGTGGTGCGCACGGTGGCGTGCAGGGTCGGCTGGTTGCCGCGCCAGCTGGCGCGCCCGTCGGCCGACAGCACCGCCTGCCAGCGGAAATTGTCCGGCAACCAGGGGCGCAGCCGCTTGAGATCAAATTCGTTCAGGGCAAATTCCAGATTGCCCTGGGACTGGGCTATCCGGCTCCCCTTGACGCAGAGACTGGCCTTCTGGGACGCGAGGCAGAGATCCCCCATGGTCAACTGCTGTTTCGGCAGATCCAGGTCCAGAGACCAGGGGGCGGTCAGCGCCCAGCGCTTGAGGGGGGTCTTGAGCTTCAGCTCGGCAAGGGCGCCACGCCAGTGGTCACCGCGCAGGCTGCCATTCAGGCTGAGGTCTGCCGCCAGGGGATCCCCCTTCATTGTCAAGGTGAGCCCGTGGCGCTCGAGATCGCCGCTCAGGTTCAGGGCGATTTGCGAGAGCTTGGTCTCCCCCTGCGCCAGGCTCGCCACCGTCACCGCCACCTCACCGGCGGGCTTCTCCCCGACCAGGGCGTTGGCCTTGATGACGGTCTCCTTGAGGACGGTGCCCGCGTAGGCGAGTCGGCCCGACACCAGATCGGCATTCACGCGCGGCGCCTGCTGGTTGCCGGTGACGCGCACCTGGCCCTTGATGTCCCCTCCCAGACCCGGGTAGATACCCCCAAGCTTGGGCGCATCCAGATCCGCATCCAGCTTCCAGGCCTGGGTCGTGAGCGAGCCTTTGGCCTGCAGCCGGTTTGGGCCGCTTTGCAGCGCCAGGGCCGGGATGGTCCACTCCATCTTGTCGTTGCCGCTGAGCCTGCCCTGCAAGGCCAGGGGATACTGGTTGAGCTTGCCATCCACCTTGAGCTCGGGCAGGGCCAGCTGCCAGTGGCCCGCCTCATCCAGATCGAAGCGACTGGTGATCTTGCCCGCCAGTACCCCCTTGATCTCGGGCACCAGCTCCGCCGGGTTGATCCCCTTGAATTCGGTCGTCCCCTGCCACTGGACCCCCTTGCTCCAGGCCAGCTTGCCGTCGACCTTGAGCTCCCCCTTGAGGGCCCCCAGCAGCAGCTCGATGCGGCTCAGCTGGTTGAGATCCCCCTTGCCCGAGAGCGCCACCTTGAAGGGGGGCACATCGGTCCCCTTGCCGGCGGTGTTGAGCGCAAACTGGTAACCGGAGAGCTTGCCCTTGGCGCTCAGGGTGCCCTTGTCCAGCCGATAGCTGGGCTCATCCTTGGCGGGCTTGTGCAGGGGCCAGGAGAGGCTCTTCCAGTCCAGCGCCAGATCGAAGGGCAGATCCGGGTCGAGGGCCGCGAGGGATCCTTTGAGATTGGCGCCCACCGGCCCCTTGGCCTTGAGTGCCAGCCCAAGCTTGCCCACAGAACCGTCCAGGACGAGATTGACCTGCTCCCCCTTGAGCTCCCCGTCCAGCAGCCCTTGACGCGCCTTGGCATCCAGAGTCAGGGCGAGGGGGTAATCCTCGTGCAGGCGCACCTGACCACTCAAGGTCAGATCCGCCATGGCATGGCGCAAGGAGAGCTCCCGGATGTCGATGCGCTCCTCCTCGGCGGTGGCCGACAGCAAGAGGTTGTCTAGCCCCTCCACCAGCTCACCTTGCTGATAACGGAACGCCGTGGCTTTCAGCCCCTCCAGCTGGATGGGGAAAGGCAGTCGCACCGCCGGCAGCACCATGGGCTCGGGCTTGCTTGCGGCCTGCATCTTGTCACCGGGGGCAGCCTTGCCCTCGCCGGCCGCCAGGGTGGCGCTTTTCTCATCCGCCGGTTTGGCGCCCTTGTCACTGGCCGCCTCCGCCGGGGACGGTGCCAGCACCACGTTCAGGCCATCGAGCACGGGGCCGCGCACGATGAGCCCGGCGCGATCCAGGGCGGCGCCAATGTCCAGATCCTTGAGGGTGATCGTCACGCCGGGCACCGCCACATCGAGATCGGCAACCTTGAGGCTGTCGACCTGGATTTTGAGCGGCAACGGATGCCAGACGAAGGGCTCCGACGGCTCTTCCGGCACCGGCTCGGACTCCGCCACCCGGACAACGGGGCGAGTCACCGCCAGAGACTTGATCCAGAGCTTGCCCTGCAGGAGCTTGCCCAGATCCCAGTCCAGCACGGCCCGCTCCACGGTGACATCCACCAGCTCGTCCCGCCAGCCAACCCCTTCGAAGGTCCAGCCATACCCGAGTTGCCCCGCCACCAGCTCCCCCTTGAGGGAGGGCAGCGCGGCTCTGGCCTGTTGCCACAACCACTTGTTGCCCTGATGGGTGAAGCCCAGCAGGCTGACGCCGATGAGCAGCAGGAAGAAGAGGCCCATGAGCCACAAGAAAATGCGTTTTACCCAGATCACGATGCAGACCCCTGCAAGGAAAGCAGCCGCAGCGGCCAGAAAAGAGAAAGAAGAGGATGTGCGCCTGGTTGCCGGGTCATAGTTCCGGCCCCAGTGCGAAGTGCAGCCGCAGCGGCTTGTCCTCCTCGGAGATGCCCACCGCCAGATCGAGCCTGACCTGACCGATGGGGGTGACCCAGCGCACCCCGACCCCGGTGCCTATCTTCCAGGCCTCGCTGTAGTCGACGGTGGCGGTCCCGGCGTCCACGAACAGGGCGCCGAGCCACTTCTCGCTGAAGCGGTAGTTGTACTCCAGGCTGCCGACGCTGGCGTAACGTCCGCCGGTCAGCTTGCCATCGTCCCCCCGTGGCGAAATGGTCTCGTAACCGTAGCCCCGGACCGTCTGATCGCCGCCGGTGAAGAAGCGCAGGGAGGGGGGGACCAGGGAGAAATCATCCCCGACGATGGCCCCCTGTTCGGCCCGCATCAGGAAACGGTGATCTTCGCCCAGGGTGCGCAGCCACTTGCTACGCCCCCACACCCGCATGAAGCTGATGTCGGACCCCCAATAGGGACTCGAGAACTCCATCGTCAGTTGCTGGCGATCCCCCCAATCCGGCACCAGACCGCCGCGCACCCGCAGCCGTGACCAGGAGACGCCGGGGATCAGCAGCAGGCTGTTCCCCTCGTCCTGACCCTGGACGTAGCGCTCGTTCTCCTGGCGCACAAAGACGTCTCTGTCCCAGCTCTCCGGTCGGCGTGTCCAGCGGTGCACCCCGAAGGTGGCCAGATCGGAGCGGGTGTCGTTGTTGTCGGTGTATTGATAGCCCGCCTGCAGGGAGTAGTAATCCCGTAGCGGGTTGCCCACCGGGATCTGGTAGTCGAAGCTGAGCTCCGCTTCCGGCGCCGAGATCTTGGCGGTGCTGGAGAGGCGGTGACCATAGCGGTTCACCCAGGGTTTCTCCCAGGTGGCACTCAGGCGCGGCCCCACGTCCGTGGCATAACCGATACCGGTCTCAATCTCGTGATCGACCCGGTTGGAGAGGGTCACCTGCACCGGCACCCGGTTGCCCTCGGCCTGGCTGATCAGGGGTTTGATGTCCACCTGCTTGAACAGCTTGGTGGAAGAGACATCCTGGGACATCTCCGCCAGACGGATCGCCAGATAGGGATCACCGCTCTTGATGTTGATGAGCGGGCGAATAAGGTGCAGTGCCTCCGGCGTCGCGTCATAGCGGATCTCGCCGAAATGGTAGCGCGGGCCGGAGCGAAACAGGATGTAGATCTCCGCCTTGCCCTGTTCCGGGAAAACCTTGACCTGGCTCTTGCTGATCTTGGCGTCAAAATAGCCGCGGGCCAGCCCCAGACTGCCGAGATCCGCCTTGATGGATTCATATTGGCCGTGGTTGAGGGGATCTCCCTCCTTGAGGGGCAGCTTGTCCAGCAGCTCGCTGTACACCTCGTCGCTCCCCGCATCCCCTTCCAGCAGGATGTCGAGGCGCGAGATGATCACGGGTTCCCCCCGCTCAATCTCGATCACCACCTTGGCGGGCGCCTTCTTGTCGCGGTTCAGGGTGATCTTGGGCTGGTAGTAGCCATAGACCTGCAGCGCCTTCTGTACGCTCTCGGTGATCTTGGCGCGGGCGGGGCGGTACTGGCGTTCCTGGTAGACGGGCAGGGCGTTGAGGTAGGCCTCGACGTTGTCTTTCTGCTCTCCCCTGACCCCCTTGATCTGGTAGGTCAACTTGGCCGCCATGGCGGGCATCGCCATCAGCCAGAGAGCGAGGGCGAGCAGCAAGAGACCGGGCCCGGGGCGACGGGATCGCCCGGATGAAGTGCTCCCGGTGAGAAAAGTAGGATAGCATCCTGTCAAACGTCAGTTTCCCCGAATAACATGATTTAAAGATTGTGTTATTTAGTACGATACCGAGACTCATCCCGGGCGAGTGCCGCTCATCCTAGCATAATCGCGACGGCGAAATCCCACGCTCGGGGCCCCTTTGCGTGCCGCTCTGCCACCCCCGGTGCGGGGATCGCTTCGGCCCTGCAAGGAGCCAGCCGTGTGTAAGGAGCCAAACTGCGCACAATCAGGGCAAGGGGCGAACAAAACGCCACCACCGACCCCGCCACGCCGGATCTCCCCTGGCGGCCTTGGGCTGGCAGCAGGGTCCGGCTCGTCGCGACAACCCTTGTCGGACACCCCGCATCCGGCGGGTTTCGTCAACCCGTCCCCCTCGACTTGCTCCGCGCTCTCTTCCCCATCCTGCCTGCTATTGAACAGGAAAATAAGTTTAAATCAATCACTTGAATAGATGGCACTAAAGCTTCGTTCAATTCAATCGATTTATCCCGCTGCCCCTGCGCTCCTGCCTGTCCCACACTGATCCCAATCATCGCAGGAGAGACCCCATGCACCTACGTAGCGAACAACTGGCTGACTACATCGCCGACCGACTCGAGTTCATCACCTTCCTGGCCTGCTGCAGCGCCCTGCTGGCCCTGCTGACCGGCATGAACGGCCAGCAGGCCCTCGCCTTCACCGCGCTCAATCTGCCCTTTGGCCTGGCTCTGCTGCTGGGCATGGCCCTGCTCGCTCCCCTGTCTGCCCACTGGCGCCTGCCCGGCATAGTTCTGCTGCTGGTGAGCGCAGCCCTGGCCACCCTGCAGATGGGGGGCAACTGGCTCAACCCCCTGGCCATCTGGAGCCTCTATGCCCTGCTGGGGCTGGAGATCCTCTGGCAATCCCGGGCCAGGGTCCCCCTGGCCACCGGCCCCCGGAGCCGGGTCTCGCGCCCGAGGGGCTGACGTGGAGGCGCAATTGCAGTAATCTTGCGCCCCCTTTCCCCTCGCCGAGGAGCATTCCGATGAAAAAAGCCTGTGCCCAGCACATCCTGGTCAAGACCGAGAAACAGTGTCTGGAGATCAAGGAGAAGCTCGCCAAGGGCGCCGATTTCAGCCAGATGGCCAAGCGTTTCTCCACCTGCCCTTCCGGCAAGCGTGGCGGCGATCTGGGGGAGTTCTCCAAGGGGGACATGGTCAAGTCCTTCGACGATGCCGTCTTCAAGGGGGAGTTGCTGACCGTGCTGGGGCCGGTGCGCACCAAGTTCGGCTTCCACCTCATCAAGGTGCTCTATCGCAACTGATCCAGGTCGACGAGGTCATCGGCTCTCTGAGCCGCACGCCCGGGATTGATGATCATTTACTAACGTTATCAGGCAATTAAGTTTATCCTTCTGGGCATAATTCCATCCTGACCCGTGGATCCCTCATATGCACAGCTCTTTGTGGTGGCCGCTGCTGACCTGGCTATTGCCCCTTTGCGGGGCCCTTGGCAGCCGCGCCCATCTCTGGCCCTGGTGGCTCGGCTTCATCCTCTGTCTCGCCAGCGCCCTCCTCAGCCTCGTGCTGCTGCTGCGCCTGCCCTGGCGTTATCGCCGCACCACCAACCTCTGGCCGGATATCTGGGGCATAACTCCCCTGCTGTTGCCCCTGCTGTTTCTCGTCCAGGCGCTGCGCTCCCCCCTCACCAACGACGTCAGCACGGATCCCTACCATCCGCCACGGCTCCAGTGGGCCGAGCAGCTCAGAAGCCCGGAGGATCTCCCGATCTCCCCCCCGCCCCTGCAAGTATTTCCAGGCAACCCCGGTCCTCTCTATACCCGAGCATCCCCGGTCGAAGTGCTCGCGGAAGCCGAGGAACTGATGACGGAGCTGGGCTGGCAGGTTCGCCCGGGCAGCGAGGGTATCGATGCCGTCGTCACCACCGGCTGGTTCGGGTTTCAGGATGACGTGGCCCTGCGGGTCTTTGCCGGGCCCAAAGAGACCCGTATCGACATGCGCTCCGCCTCGCGCCAGGGGCGCAGCGATCTGGGGGTCAACCGGGCACGGATCATCGATTTCCTGAATCGGTTGAACGAGCGTCTGGGGGGGGCCTACAAGCCCAAGATGGAGAAGCTCAAAGAGGAACAAGATGCGCATTGAGGTCAAACCGGACCGGGCCTACGCCTGGTTCATCCGCCCCTTCTTCTGGCTGCAGAAACGCAACTACGGTCAGGTGCTGATCCCGGGCAAGTGCTGGGGGCGCTCCCCCAGGCTGTTCGCCGCGGTCGCCACCCTCTACGGCGTCATCAACCGCAAGCGCTCCCCCATCGACCCCGTGCTGCGCTCCCTGGTGACGGTGCGGGTCTCCCAGCTCAACTGGTGTCGTTTCTGTGTCGATATCAACGCCATGACCCTCGTCAAGCGGGCAGGCTCCAGCGACAAGGTGGAGGCTCTGGCCCGGTGGCGCGACAGCCCCTTGTTCGACGAGCGGGAACGGGCCGTGCTGGACTATGCCGAGGCCATGACCGGGCTGGATGGCGTGAGCGACGAGCAGGCCGCCCGCCTCAAGCCCTGGTTCGATGACGACGCCCTGGTGGAGCTCACCGGCCTCATCGCCTTCCAGAACATGTCCGCCAAGTTCAATGCCGCTCTCGACATCGCTCCCCAAGGGTTCTGCCAGTTGCCGGTGCAACCCGAGCGCCCCCTCGACAAGGGGCAGGGATGAACCAGGCACGCCTGCTGCTGTTGCTGGCGATGGGGGTCCTGGTCGGCACCTTCTTTGCCCTCGACCTTGACCACTATCTGAGCCTCACCCAGTTGCAGGCACACCAGGCGCGCCTGGCCCTTTGGGTCGACCGCCATGTTGTCGCAGCCAGCCTGCTGTTTCTGGTGATCTATGTGCTCACCACCGCCCTCTCCCTGCCGGGGGCGGCCCTGCTCACCCTGGCGGGCAGCGCCGTCTTCGGCATCCTGTGGGGGCTCTTGCTGGTCTCCTTTGCCAGCTCCCTCGGTGCCACCCTGGCCTTTCTCAGTGCCCGCTTCCTGCTGCGGGACTGGGTCGAGACGCGCTTTGGCGACAAGCTGGCGAGCGTTCAGGCCGGCATGCAAAAGGAGGGGGCCTTCTATCTGCTGAGCCTGCGCCTCATCCCCCTCTTCCCCTTCTTTCTGGTCAACCTGGTGATGGGGCTCACCCCCATCAGAGTCAGCACCTACTACTGGGTCAGCCAGCTCGGCATGCTGCCGGGCACCCTCGTCTACGTGCTGGCGGGGAGCGAGCTGGCTACCCTCACCAGCACAGGCAACCTCTTCTCCCCCGGCCTGCTGGCCGCCCTGACCCTGCTCGGCCTGATGCCCTGGCTGATGCGTGCCTTGCAGCGCCGTCTCGCCCTCTACCGGTTGCACGCCCCCTACCGCAAGCCTGCGCGCTTTGACTACAACCTGCTGGTGATAGGTGCCGGCGCCGGAGGCCTGGTCACCAGCTACATCGCCGCCGCGGTGAAAGCCAGAGTGGCCCTCATCGAGCAGCACAGGATGGGGGGGGATTGCCTCCATACCGGCTGCGTCCCCTCCAAGGCGCTGATCCGAAGCGCCCGCTTCGCCTTTGAACAGCGCAAGGCCGGGGAGCTTGGTTTTACCCCGAGCCAGAGCCGCGCCGACTTCGCCGCCGTGATGGCGCGGGTCGCCCGGGTCATCGAGGAGGTCGAACCCCACGACTCGGTGGCGCGCTATGAAGGACTTGGGGTGGAGTGCATCCAGGGGCGGGCGCGAGTCACCTCCCCCTGGGAGGTGGAGGTCAACGGCAAGCGCCTGACCAGCCGTCATATCGTGATCGCCACCGGTGCCCGCCCCCGGGTGCCCGCACTGCCGGGGCTGGACAGGGTTCCCTACCTCACCTCCGACACCCTCTGGCAGCGACTGCGCGAGCCCCCCCGCCATCTGCTGGTGCTGGGAGGAGGCCCCATCGGCTGCGAGCTGGCCCAGAGCCTGGCCCTGCTCGGTATCCCCGTCACCCTGGTGGAGCAAGGCCCTCAGCTGCTGCCCCGGGAAGATAGGGACGTCGCCGGGGCCCTGGCCGCGCAGCTGGAGCACGACGGCGTCACCCTGCACCTCGGCTGGCAGGCTACCTCGGCCGGGTATATGGACGGTAAAGGCGCCAACCTGCCCATCCGGCTGTACCTGCGCCGGGGGGACGAGACGCTGGTGGTTGAGGGGGACCAGCTGCTGCTGGCCCTTGGCCGGGAGGCCAACGTGAGCGGTTTCGGGCTGGAGGCGCTGGGGGTTGAACTGGCCCCCGGCGGCACCCTGGCCATCGACGGCTTCCTCGCCACCAACTACCCCAGCATCCTGGCGGTGGGGGACGTTGCCGGCCCCTACCAGTTCACCCATTTTGCCGCCCATCAGGCCTGGTATGCCGCCATCAACGCCCTCTTTGGCCAGTTCAGGCGCTTTCGGGCAGACTACAGGGTCATGCCGGCGGCCACCTATACCAGTCCGGAGATAGCCCGGGTCGGCCTCAACCAGAAAGAGGCTCTGGCCCGGGGCATCCCCTTCGAGTCGACCCGCTTCGAGATGGCCGAGCTGGACAGAGCCATCGCCGACGGCGAGTCAGGGGGCTTTGTCGAGGTGCTGACGGTGCCGGGTCGAGACAGGATACTCGGGGCCACCATAGTGGGCGCTCACGCCGGCGAGCGGATCGCCGAGTTTGCCCTCGCCATGCGCCACCGCCTGGGACTTGGCAAGATCCTCGCCACCGTTCACCCCTACCCCACCCTGATGGAGGGGAACAAGTACGTGGCTGGCGCCTGGCGCCGTGCCCGCCAGCCCGGGCGCCTGCTGGCGCTGCTGGCCCGTTATCACCGCTGGCGCCGCGGCGCCTGACTCTGACGAGGCAACCATCATGTTCAAGACCCGACTTCGCGCCCTGCTCCGTCCCCTGATGGCCTCTGTCCCCCTGCTGCTGACCTCCCCGCTCCACGCCAATGACGCATCGTGGCAGCAGACCCTGCTGGCCGCCAGGGGGCAGACAGTCTACTTCAACGCCTGGGGGGGCAGCCCCGAGATCAACGCCTACCTGGTGTGGGCCAGGCAGGAGATCGCTCGCCAGTACCAGGTCGAGCTGGTGCAGGTGAAGGTGGATGACATCGCCCAGAGCGTGAGCCAGTTGCTGGCCGGCAAGCAGGCTGGCAAGACGTCGAACGGCCCCATCGACCTGCTCTGGGTCAACGGCGAGAACTTCAAGGCGCTCAAGGAGCAGGGGCTGCTGGGGGACCCCTTTACCGACGAGCTGCCCAACATGGCCCTGGTGGACACCACCCTGCCGGTGAGTGAAGACTTCACCGTGCCGGTCGAGGGGCTGGAGGCCCCCTGGGGCATAGGCCAGCTCAATCTGATGGTGGATGGCGACCAGGTAGACGCACCTCCCACCTCGGCGGCCGCCCTGCTGGCCTGGGCCAAGTCTCACCCCGGCCGCTTCACCTACCCCAAGCCTCCCCAGTTTCACGGCTCGAGCTTTCTCAAGCAGATCCTGCTGGAGCTGACACCGGATCCGGCGCCCCTCTACCGGGAGGCGACCGATGCCGACTTCCTTCGCATCACCGCCCCTCTCTGGGCCTGGCTCGACCAGCTTCACCCCGCGCTCTGGCGCAAGGGCAGGCTCTTCCCCACCGGCGCCGCCGAGACCAGGCAATTGCTCGATGACGGCGAGCTGGCCATGGCCATCAGCTTCAACCCGGGGGAAGCCCAGAGTTCGGTGCAAAACGGCACCCTGCCCCCCACCGTCCAGGCCATCGCCATGGAGAAAGGGGCGCTCACCAACAGCCATTTCCTCGCCATCCCCTTCAATGCCTCCGCCCGGGCCGGGGCCAAGGTGGTGGTCAACTTCCTGCTGAGCCCCGCCGCCCAGGCGCGCAAGAGTGACCCCGCCTTCTGGGGGGATCCCAGCGTGCTGCGCCAGGAGGCGCTGCCAGGCCAGACCCGTCCAGCATTGCGCTTCAAGGGGGTGGCAGAGCCCCACCCCAGCTGGCAAACCCGGCTGGAAGCGGCCTGGGCCGAGCGCTACGGCCACTGATCCATCATGCAGGCGCGCGCCCCTCTTCTCCTCCTGCTGCCCTTTTTGATGCTGGGAGCCCTGCTGCTGGGGATCCCGCTCGCCGGGGGCCTGCTGTTGCTGGTCATCGAGGGACTCACCCCCGCCAATCTATCCCTCTTGCTCCCCCAGCCCGGACTCTGGCACTCCGCAGGGTTGAGCCTCTGGGTGGCGGGGGCCTCCACCCTGGGGGCTCTCGGCGCCACCGCCCTGCTGCTCGCCCAGGGGGACGGGCGTCCCTGGATGCGCTGGCTGCGCCGCCTGCTCTCCCCCCTGCTGGCGCTTCCCCACATCGCCTTTGCCATCGGCATCGCCTTTCTGATCGCTCCCTCCGGCTGGCTGCTGCGCCTCGTCGCCCCCCTGCTTGACCTCACCCATCAGCCCCCGGACTGGCAAACCCTCAAGGATCACTGGGGGCTTGGCCTCATCGTGGTGCTCATCCTCAAGGAGACCCCCTTCCTGCTGCTGATGGCGCTGGCGGCACTGGATCCCGCCAAGGTGGCGCGCCAGCAGTGGCTGGGGGCCAGCCTCGGCTTCAGCGCCCCCCGGATCTGGTGGCGCCTGCTGCTGCCCGCCCTCTGGCCCGCCCTGCGACTGCCCCTCTACGCGGTGGCCGCCTATGGCCTGGCGGTGGTGGATCTCGCCCTGCTGCTGGGGCCGGATGCCCCGCCGCCCCTGGCGGTGCGACTCTGGCTCTGGTATCAGGATGCCGACCCCGCCTGGCGCGGCGCCAGTGCCAGCGGCGCCCTCTTGCTGCTCGCCCTCAACCTGCTACTGCTTGGCGCCCTCAGGCTGCTGGAGCGGGCCCACCTCACCCTCGGCAAGGCACGCTGGCTGGATGGGCGACGCGCCCCCGCCTCGCCCTGGCCCGCACTCATTGCCCGCATCGGCGTGTGGGGGCTGCTCCTGACCAATCTGCTGGTGCTCGCCGCCCTGCTACTCTGGTCCCTGACCCGGCGCTGGTCCTTTCCCGCCCTCTGGCCGAGTGAATGGAGCAGCCACCACTGGCTGGCTCTGCTGCCGAGCCTGGGCCCGCTGCTGTGGCAGAGTCTGTGGCTGGCCCTGCTCTGCGCCGCGCTCTCCCTGCTGCTGGCGGTGCTCTGCCTCGAGGCGTTGCCTGCACGCCGCGCCGCACGCACACTCTGGCTTGTCTGCCTGCCTCTGCTGCTGCCCCAGGCCAGCCTGCTGTTTGGATTGCGCCTTCAGACCGACGGGCTGGGATTCACTGGCATAGGCCCTGGCTGGGTACTCTGGAGCCAGTTGATCTTCGTCTTTCCATACGTCTATCTCTGCCTGCACGGCCCCTATCGCCAGTTCGACGAGCGCCTCACCCGGGCGGCCCTCACGCTCGGGGCCAGCCCCTGGGGGGCCTGGTGGCGAGTCAAGGGCCCCCTGCTCGCCCGTCCCCTGTTGTTCGCCTTCGGTGTCGGAGTGGCGGTGAGCCTGGCCCAATACCTGCCGACCCTGCTGTTCGGGGGCGGGCGGGTCGTCACCATCACCACGGAGGCGGTGGCCATCGGCAGCGGCCTCAACCGGCGGCTGGCGGGGCTCTACGGCCTGCTGCAACTGCTGCTGCCCCTTTTCATCTATGCCCTGGCGCTCTGGCTGCCGCGGCGCATCAACCCTGCCCTGAGGCCCTGACCCGATGCTGCATACCTCCGCACTCACCCTCTTCCTCGACGGTGCCCCCCTGCTGACGCTCCCCCCCCTCAGGGTGGCCCCGGGCGAGGTGCTCACCCTGATGGGACCGAGCGGCTGTGGCAAGAGCTCCCTGCTGGCGGCGCTGGCGGGAGTGCTGCCACCCGGGGGGCCCATCCGGCTGACCGGGGACATCCTGCTCGGCACACATCGCCTCACCCCGCTGCCCCCCCAGGAGAGGGGGGTCGGCATCCTGTTTCAGGATGACCTGCTGTTTGCCCACCTGACGGTGGCAGAAAATCTGATGTTCGGCATGCCGGCGCATCTCAAGGGGATGGCGGCAAGGCAGACCCGGGCCCACGAGGCGCTGGCCGAGGTCGGGCTGGAGGCTCAGGCGGACAAGCTGCCAGGGGCGCTCTCCGGCGGCCAGAAAGCCCGCGTCAGCCTGCTGCGAGCCCTGCTGGCCGAGCCCAGGGCATTGCTGCTGGACGAACCCTTCTCCCGCCTCGACAAGCCGCTGCGGGCGGCATTCAGAACCCTGGTGTTCGAGCGCCTGCGCACGCAGGCCATCCCCGCCCTGCTGGTGACCCACGACGAAGAGGATGCGCCGGGCACCATCTTGCAACTGATCCCCCCAGCCATCCCAGAAGAGGAGCACCACCTTGTTTGATCGCCACCTGATCCCGGTTATCCGCCGCCCCCTCGCCGCGCTCGCCCGCCCCCTGTGCCGGGCCGGGGTGAGCGCCAACCAGGTGAGCCTCGCCGGCTTTCTCATCGGCATGCTGGCGCTGCCGCTGCTGGCCTTTGGCTGCTATCAGTGGGCGTTGGCGGCAATTCTGCTCAACCGGCTGCTGGACGGGCTGGATGGCGCCGTGGCGCGGGAAACGGGCATCACCGACTGCGGCGGGTTTCTCGACATCACGCTGGATTTCATCTTCTACGCCGCCGTGGTGCTGGGCTTTGCCCTCGCCGACCCGGCCAACTCCCTGGCCGCCGCCACCCTGCTGTTCGCCTTCATGGGCACGGGATCGAGCTTTCTGGCCTTTGCCATCATGGCCGGCAAACGGGGCATCGAGAGCCCCGTCTACCACCACAAATCCCTCTACTATCTGGGCGGGCTTACCGAGGGGAGCGAAACCATCGCCCTCTTCGTGCTCATGTGCCTCTGGCCCGCCGCCTTCGTGCCACTGGCCTACGGTTTCGCCCTGCTCTGTGCCATCACGACCCTGACCCGGATCTGGAGCGGCTACCACACCCTGCGCTGACGGGATCCCGGAGGGCGCGCCGGCACGGAGCACTTGCGCCTGCACGCCAATGTTTTACCATGACGGCACTCTTTTTCAGGCTCACGAGAACCCTATGCGTCGCCTTGTCTGTGTCCTCTCCCTGTTTCCCCTGATCTACGGCTGCAGCATCACGCCGGCGCCCAAGCCCGTGGTCAAACCCCAACCCAACAGCGCCTTCATCAACCAGACGCCGCCGAGCAAACCCTTCTACGGGCAGGTGAGCCAGCCCGGGGTCAGCAAGGGGGACTTCGCCAATCGTTCCAACGTGGACAACTTCGTGCAGCGGATGGTGCAAAAGCACGGCTTCGACGGCGCCGAGCTGCACCGGGTACTGGCCCAGGCCGAGCGTTATGACTGGATCATCAAGCTGATGGACGCCCAGGCCCCCACCACCAGACCGCCCACCGGCCCGACCGGCGCCTGGAACCGCTACCGCGCCAAGTTCATCACCCCGGACAACGTACAGAACGGCGTCAACTTCTGGCGTGAATACGAGAGTGAACTCAACCGGGCGCAGCAGATCTACGGGGTGCCACCCGAGATCATCGTCGGCATCATCGGGGTGGAGACCCGCTGGGGTCGGGTGATGGGCAAGACCCGCATTCTCGACGCCCTGGCGACCCTGGCATTTGACTACCCGCGCCGCGCCGACTTCTTCACCGGCGAGCTGGAAGCCTTCCTGGTGATGACCCGGGATGAGGGGATGGACCCCACCGAACCCAAGGGCTCCTATGCCGGGGCCATGGGCTACGGCCAGTTCATGCCGTCGAGTTTTCGCAACTACGCGGTGGACTTCAACGGCAACGGCCACACCAACCTGTGGGATCCGGTGGATGCCATCGGCAGCGTGGCCAACTACTTCAAGGCCCACGGCTGGGAGAAAGGGCAGCCGGTGGCAGTACGCGGCCAGGGACAGCTGCCGGGCTATGAGCACGGCTTCCAGACCCGCTACCCGGTGGCCACCCTGCGCGGTGCCGGGCTGGCTCCTACCGGCAATCTGGGCAACCACAAGGAGGCGAGCCTGCTGCGTCTGGATGTCGGCACCGGTTACCAGTACTGGTACGGCTTGCCGAACTTCTACGCCATCACCCGCTACAACCACAGCACCCACTACGCCATGGCGGTATGGCAGCTTGGCCTTGCCGTCAGGGATGCCAGAGGCGGCTACTGAGCCAGCCTCAATGCCAACGAAAACGGGCCCGATGGGCCCGTTTTGCTATTCGTTTTCCAGCAGCCAGCGCTTGAGCAGGGCCGCCAGCTGCTCCTGTTCGGCCAGGCTCAATGGGGCCAGCAGGCGACGCTCGTTTGCCACGTGCTGCTCCACCGCATGGTCAACCAGCTCCCGCCCCGGCTCCGTCAGGCAGACCAGCAGGCTGCGCCTGTCATCGGGGGAGGCTTCACGTCTTATCAGGCCACGCTGCTCCAGCTTGTCGAGCCGGGCCGTCATGGCCCCCGAGGTGAGCATGGCGGACTGGTAGAGCGCCGTGGGGGTGAGTGGCTCATCGGCCCGGCGCAGGGTCGCCAGAATGTCGAAGTCCGACCCCAGCAGGCCGCACTCCTTCAGCTCGTCATTGATCTCGCGCCCGGCGATGGCCGCCATGCGCGCCACCCGCCCAAACACCCCCATGGGGCTGCAGTCGAGATCCGGCCGCTGCCGGGCCCACTGGGCCAGCAGCTGATCTACATGATCACTCTCCATTCGGGCTCCATTATCTTTACATGAAGATACTTGATAATAAACCAACTCGCGGCTAATGTATCTTTACTTAAAGATACTTTGTTACGAGATAACCATGCCGCTGCTGATCGCCCTGCTCGCCCCCCTGCTCTGGGGCAGCACCTATGCCGTCGTCAGTCTCTACCTGACCGACTACTCCCCCTACTGGGTGGCCGTGTGGCGCGCCCTCCCCGCCGGGGTGCTGCTGCTGTTGCTCCATCCCCGCAGACCGCCTCTCGTCTGGAGCAGGCAGTTCCTGCTGGCGTTTTGCAACATCACCGCCTTCTTCGCCCTGCTGTTCGTGGCGGCGTTTCGCCTGCCCGGCGCCGTGGCGGGTACGTTGGGAGCGACGCTGCCCCTCATCCTGATGGGGCTGGCCTGGCTGCAAGACGGTGTCAGACCGACGATCAAGTGGCTGTTGCTGGGGGTGATGGGGCTCGTCGGGGTGCTCTTGTTGCTCAATCCCTCTGCCAATCTGGATCCCGTCGGCGTGGCGTGCGCCCTGCTCGCCACACTGCTCATCGGCCAGTCGAGCCGCTGGATGCAACGCTGGCCGGTGGACGATCTGCTGGCCCTGACCGCCTGGCAGCTGCTGCTGGGCGGCCTGATGCTGATCCCGCTGGCCTGGTGGCTGGCCGGCCCCATGCCCCTGCCCCGGGCTGATGCCACTCCCGGGCTTATCTGGCTGGTGATCCTCAACACGGCCCTGGCCTACTGGGCCTGGCTCTGGGGACTCAAACGCCATGGCCCGGAGGTGATGGGGATGCTGGCCCTCACCAATCCCATGGTGGCGGTCTCCTGCGGTGTGCTGATGGTGGGAGAAACCCTGGATGGCCGTCAGTGGCTCGGCATCGGCATCATCCTGCTCTCTCTCTTCCTGATGAAGCTGCCGGCCCGCTCCTTCCTCAAGCGCTGGCAGAACCGCAAGGCCGCCACCGGCAGCGTCGACAACGGCTGATCCGCAGTCAACCCGACACAAAAAAAGAGGAGCCACCAGGGCTCCTCTTTCACATGGGTTGTTGCCGTAAGGGTCAAACGCCTGCCTTGGCCAGGGCGGCGGAGACGATCTGCTGGGCTTCCTGCTGGATGAGGTCCAGGTGCGCCTCCCCCTTGAAGCTCTCCATGTAGATCTTGTAGATGGACTCGGTGCCGGAGGGGCGCGCCGCGAACCAGCCATGCTCGGTCACGACCTTGAGACCGCCGATGGCGGCGTCGTTGCCGGGGGCCTTGGTCAGCTTGGCGGTGATGGGGTCACCCGCCAGCATGGAAGCCTCCACCAGCGCCGGATCCAGCTTGGAGAGCACCGCTTTCTGGGCACTGTTGGCCGGGGCGTCGATGCGACGGTAGCTGGAGCGGCCGAACTTGGCTTCCAGGGCGTCGTAATGGGCCTGGGGATCCTTGCCGGTGACGGCCAGGATCTCGGCGGCCAGCAGCGCCAGGATGAAACCATCCTTGTCGGTGGTCCAGACGGTGCCGTCCTTGCGCAGGAAGGAAGCGCCCGCGCTCTCCTCGCCGCCAAAGCCGAACTCGCCGCTGTAGAGACCATCCACGAACCACTTGAAGCCGACCGGCACCTCTTTCAGGGTGCGGCCAATCTCGCCGGCGACCCGGTCGATCATGGAAGAGGAGACCAGCGTCTTGCCGACGGCCGCCTCCTTCGCCCAACCGGTTCTATGGGTGAACAGATACTGGATCGCCACCGCCAGGTAGTGGTTCGGGTTCATCAGCCCAGCCTGGGTGACGATGCCGTGACGGTCGTAGTCCGGATCGTTGCCAAGGGCGATGTCGAACTTGTCCTTGAGGGCGATCAGACCCGCCATGGCGAACGGACTGGAGCAGTCCATCCGGATCTTGCCATCCTTGTCCAGAGTCATGAAGGAGAAGGTGGGATCCACCTTGTAGTTCACCACCTCGATGTCGAGATCGTAACGCTTGGCGATGACGTCCCAGTAGGCGACGCCGGAGCCGCCGAGCGGGTCCACCCCGATCTTGATGCCTGCTTTCTTGATGGCGGCCAGGTCCAGCACGTTCTCCAGATCATCCACATAGGGGGTGACATAGTCGTGTTCGACCACGAACGCGCTCGCCAGGGCCTCGGCGAACGGCATGCGCTTCACGCCGGCCAGGTTCGCTTCCAGAATCGCGTTGGCGCGGTCTTCCACCCACTTGGTGATCTCCCCTTCCGCGGGGCCGCCGTGGGGCGGGTTGTACTTGAAGCCACCGTCTTCCGGCGGGTTGTGGGACGGGGTGATCACCACGCCGTCCGCCAGGGCCGCCGGTTTGCCTGCATTGTGGCGCAGGATGGCGTGAGAGATGACCGGAGTCGGTGTGAAGCCGAGGCCGGCCTGGATGCGGGTCTCGACACCGTTGGCCGCCAGCACTTCCACCGCGCTGGCAAAAGCGGACTCGGACAGAGCATGGGTATCCATGCCCACAAACAGCGGCCCCGTGATACCGGCCTGCTGGCGGTACTCCACCAGCGCCTGGGTCACCGCCAGAATGTGGGATTCGGTGAAGGCGCTGTGCAGGGCGCTGCCGCGGTGACCGGAGGTGCCGAAGGCGACCCGCTGCTCAGGGCGGCTCATGTCCGGCTTGTTGAGGTAGTAGGCGCTGACCAGACGGGGAATGTTGGTCAGATCGCAAAGACGAGCCGGCTGACCGGCGTGGGAATGCTGTGCCATGGCGTTTTCCTTGAGCTGAGCCTTGCCCGGCAAGGCCTGAAGTCGTTGATGGGTTAAACGGCGCCGCACACCCGAGCCGTCAGATCCTCGTCATAACCCATGCTGTTCATGAGCTGGGCCACCATGTTCTGCTTGCGGCTGGTATTGGTATTGGTGATCACCCAGAACGGGGTCTCCGGTACCGGCTTGGGCTTGGTGGTGCTGCCACTGGCACGCAGCGCTTCCGGGTCACGGGAGAAGTAGACGCGCTTGCGCCCTTTTATCTCGGTCGCCTGGGTGAAGCCTTCCGGGTTGTCCCGATAGAGGGTGCTCAATACCAGCATGAAGCGGTTGATGGACTTCTCTTCTTTCTGCAGCTCGCCGGAATCCAGCAGTGCCTCCAGCCCCATGGCATCGGCCACGGGTTGCGGTTGCATCGCAGGCGCGGCCGCCACGGTTGCCGTGCCGGCCTGGGCGGGTTGCTCCAGCAGGCGACGCAGGATATCGGACGCACTCTCGCCGATGTGCCGGGTCTGGCTCGCGATAAAGAAGTAGAGATCGTCATCAAGCTCGATGGTTTTCATAGGGATGCGCTGGACTCGTCGAAATTCGGATGCGGCGATTATACATAGGCAGACCCGGCAGCCCAAGCAAGGGGCGGACAGATGTGCATGAATCTCCTTGAGAATACGGCATAATGACGGGCCAAGTGTGTGATCCCCCGCACTGATAGCCGATCCCGGGGAGATATTTTTGAAAAAAAACCACAAAAAAATCCCCCACCAGGAATGAAATCCTTTTCTTTCAGTGTGTTAAAAATTATGGCGATAGAGCCCACGACCGATAAGGTGTCATTTTGCAACAATACCCACGATTGAACTTCAAGGAACAGGGCGAAGGCCAGACTGTCGTGCTGATCCATGGCCTCTTTGGCAGCCTGGACAACCTCGGCCTGCTGGCGCGCCCCCTCAGCGAACAATACCGGGTCATCAGCGTCGATCTGCGCAATCACGGCGCCTCCTTTCACTCGGACGAGATGAGCTACCCGGCTCAGGCGGCGGACATCCTGGCCCTGCTGGACCATCTTGGACTTGAACAGGTGGCCCTGGTGGGCCACTCCATGGGGGGCAAGGTCGCCATGCAGGTCGCCAAGCAGGCCCCTCACAGGGTCAGCAAGCTGGTGGTGGCGGACATCGCCCCGGTGGCCTATCCCCACGCCCGCCACAAGAACGTGTTTGCCGGGCTCAATGCCACGCTGGCCACGCCCCCCCAGAGCCGCAGCGAGGCGGAAGCCATGCTGGCCGAGCACATCGAGATCGCCGGGGTGCGCCAGTTCCTGCTCAAATCCTTCGCCAAAGGGGAGTCTGGATGGGGGTGGCGTTTCAACCTGCCGGCCCTTGAGCGCAACTACGCCAACATCATGGGCTGGCCTGACGATGAACGCCGCTTCGAAGGCGCGACACTCTTCATCAAGGGGGGCGACTCCGACTATATGCTGCCCGAATACACCGGGGCCGCGATGGCCCAGTTCCCGGCCGCCAAGGCACGCGTCATCGCTGGCACGGGTCACTGGCTGCACGCGGAAAAGCCGGTTTTGTTCAACAAACTGGTTGTGGATTTCCTGTCGACAGGCGGTTAACAGTTTCAAATCCTTTGTGATATAGTGCGCCCGTCTTAAGGAGTGCGCGCAATCCATGCTGAGTGAACACATCGATCTCATCGAGAGTCTGGGCCTGAAACTGTTCTTCGTGGCCATCTTCCTGCTGATTGGTCTGGCCATTCAGGACGTGCTCAAACGGGGCAATGTGCCCCGCTTCGGCCGCTTCATCGTCTGGCTGGTGCTGTTTTTGGGTTGCGCGGGTTTTGTCGCCAAGGGGCTGATCGAAATGGGCTGGGAAGGCTCAGGGATCGGCTAACTACTTTTCATCTGTGATGTATGGCCAAACAGCAAACTGATCGAACAACACTGGATCTGTTCGCAACTGAGAAGCGCCCCGGCAGGCCAAAGACCAATCCACTCCCCCGCGAGACCCAGATCAAGATCAACAAGCGCAACCAGCTCAAGCGCGATCGTGAGAACGGGCTGAAACGGGTCGAGTTAAAGGTGGAAGCCGAGTTGCTGGAGCGCCTGAACCAACTTGCGCTGCAACAGAACGTCAGCCGAGCCGAGCTGATCCAATCTATCCTGAAGCAACAGATCGAGTCTGCTCATGCAGCAGGCATCGCAATCTGAACCGTCAAGCATCAACACCAGATACGGGTAACGAAACACTATGGCTAGTGTAGGTCTGTTTTTCGGCAGCGATACCGGTAATACCGAAGCTGTCGCCAAGATGATCCAGAAAGAACTGGGCAAACAACTGATTGAAGTCCGTGACATTGCCAAGAGCAGCAAGGCCGACATCGACAGCTTCGATCTGCTGATGTTCGGCATCCCGACTTGGTACTACGGCGAAGCCCAGGCCGATTGGGACGACTTCTTCCCCGAACTCGAAGAGATCGACTTCAACAACAAGCTGGTGGCCATCTTCGGATGCGGCGATCAAGAAGACTATGCCGAGTACTTCCTCGACGCCATGGGCACCCTGCGTGACATCGTCGAAGCCAAGGGCGCCATCATCATCGGCCACTGGCCGACCGCGAGCTACGAGTTCGAAGCCTCCAAGGCGCTGGTGGATGACAAGCACTTCGTGGGCCTGGGCATCGACGAAGATCGCCAACCCGAGCTGACCGCCGAGCGCGTCAAGGGTTGGTGCAAACAGCTGCACGAAGAGATGTGCCTGAGCGAGCTGGAGTGATCTGATCTCCCTCCCTCTTCATGCAACAAGGGCCCCGACGGGGCCCTTGTTGCATCTGCAGCAGGCATTCAGCCACCCCTGTGCTGGGGCTTGGATCTGACATAGAGGGTGCGCTTCACCTGGGCCACCAGCTCGCCCTGGCCATCCTGCACCTGCACCTCGAACTCGGGAAAGTGCTTCTCTCCCCCCTCGGTCGCCGCCACGATCGATGCCAGCTTGGCGTCGCTCAGGGTGAACTCCGCCACCAGTTTGCCCTTGCCCGGCTTGATGAAATTGATGCTGCCCGCCTTGTCCCACACGTAGTAGCGGTTCTTGAAATAGCCCATCAGCATCAACGGGTAGATGGGATCCGTCATGGCGAACATGCTGCCGCCGAACTGGGTCCGGTTGGCATTCTTGTTCCACCAGCGGGACTTGAGAGTGACCCGGCAGAAGCGGAAATCGGGGCTCAGGGTTTCTATCTTGATGCCTGCGCCCCAGAAGGGGGGCCAGGCGTTGAGGGCGCAGCGCACCCAGGCGGCATTGCCGAAAAGCCAATCCATGGATCTCATCCGACCAGACTATAAAGAAGTCACATAGTATCAACATTCTCTGGTCGAGCAAGCGGACCTGAATATTCCCATGATGGGCTTGATGAGCTAAAGCCCTTGAATTGCTGGGTTTATTTTTAACTTGGCTACGACCTATAATGACAGGCCAAGCGAGTTCGTGGTTGCCATTACAGCGGCAGTCAATCAGAATAACCACACCTTCGAGAATGCGAATAAATAGAAATGGCAGACAACAACCAAGCGTTAAAAAAGGCCGGGCTCAAGATCACCTTGCCCCGTGTCAAGATCCTGGAAATCCTGCAACAGCCGGACTGCCAGCACACCAGTGCGGAAGATCTGTACAAACGGCTGATCGATCAGGGCGAGGAGATTGGTCTCGCTACCGTTTATCGCGTTCTCAACCAGTTTGATGATGCCGGTATCGTCACCCGTCACCATTTCGAAGGGGGCAAGTCGGTGTTCGAGCTGGCCACCCAGGAGCACCACGACCACCTGGTCTGCCTCGACTGCGGCAAGGTGATCGAGTTCTCCGACGAGGTGATCGAACAGCGCCAGCGCGACATCGCCAAGGCTCACAACATCCGCCTGACCAACCACAGCCTTTACCTGTATGGCCACTGCGCCAACGGTGACTGCAAGCACGACGATTGATTCGGCCGGGTCGGCGCAATAAAAAAGCCAGCATGATGCTGGCTTTTTTGTGTCCGCAATCCGGACCAGAAGCGGCAGGGTCTCCCCTGCCCTCTTCTATCAGGCCTCGGCCTTGCCCCAGACGTCACGCAGGGCCACGGTGCGGTTGAACACCAGGTGCTCGGCGCTGGAGAGCTTGTTGTCGGCGCAGAAGTAACCTTCACGCTCGAACTGGTAGGCAAACTCCGGCTTGGCATCCTTCAGGGAAGCCTCCACCCGGGCCCCTTCGATGATCACCAGGGATTCCGGATTCAGGGCCGCTTCGAAGTCATCCTCGGCGCCCGGGTTCGGCACCTTGAACAGACGGTCATAGAGACGCACTTCGGCTGGCAGGGAGTGAGTGGCGCTGACCCAGTGGATCACCCCTTTCACCTTGCGGCCGTCCGCCGGATCCTTGCCCAGGGTCTCGGGGTCGTAAGAGCAGTAGATGCAGATGACCTTGCCGTCCGCATCCTTCTCGACCCGTTCGGCCTTGATGACGTAGGCGTTGCGCAGGCGCACTTCCTTGCCCAGCACCAGCCGCTTGAACTGCTTGTTGGCTTCCTCTTTGAAGTCCGCCTCGTCGATGAAGATTTCGCGGGAGAAATGCAGCTCACGGGTCCCCATCTCCGGCTTGTTCGGGTGCGCAGGCGCCGTCAGCACCTCGTCGGCCGCCAGGTTCTCGATCACCACCTTCACCGGGTGCAATACGGCCATGGCGCGCGGGGCGTTCTCGTTGAGATCGTCGCGGATGCAGGCTTCCAGCATGCTCATCTCGACGATGTTGTCCTGCTTGGTCACGCCGATGCGCTTGCAGAACTCGCGGATGGAGGCCGGGGTGTAACCACGGCGGCGCAGACCGGAGACGGTCAGCATGCGCGGATCGTCCCAGCCGTTCACGTGCCCCTCGGTCACCAGCAGGTTCAGCTTGCGCTTGGACATGACGGTGTATTCGAGGTTCAGACGGGAAAACTCGTACTGACGGGGGTGACAGTCGATGCTGATGTTGTCCAGCACCCAGTCATACAGGCGACGGTTGTCCTGGAACTCCAGGGTACACAGGGAGTGGGTGATCCCCTCCAGGGCGTCCGAGATGCAGTGGGTGAAGTCATACATCGGGTAGATGCACCACTCGTCACCGGTCTGGTGGTGGTGGGCAAACTTGATGCGATAGATGACGGGATCGCGCATCACCATAAAGGGGGATGCCATGTCGATCTTGGCGCGCAGGCAGGCGCTCCCTTCGGCCATCTCACCGTTTTTCATCTTGGCGAACAGGGCAAGGTTCTCTTCCACGCTGCGATCGCGGAACGGGCTGTTCTTGCCAGGGGCGGTCAGGGTGCCGCGGTATTCGCGCATCTGCTCCGGGGAGAGCTCGTCCACATAGGCCAGTCCCTTCTCGATGAGCTCGATGGCGTAGCCGTGCAGCTTGTGGAAATAGTCGGAGGAGTAGCAGATCTCGCCGCTCCACTGGAAGCCCAGCCACTGGACGTCCTGCTTGATGGACTCCACGAACTCAATGTCTTCCTTCGCCGGGTTGGTGTCATCGAAACGCAGGTTGCACTGACCCTGATAGTCGCGGGCGATGCCGAAGTTCAGGCAGATGGATTTGGCGTGGCCGATATGGAGATAACCGTTCGGCTCCGGCGGGAAACGGGTATGCACGCTGCTGTGCTTACCGCTGGCCAGATCTTCATCAATGATCTGACGAATAAAGTTAGTTGGGCTGTTCGCCTGACTCATGGCTCACCTCAAAAATGCGTCACTGGCGGACGTTGTGCCGGCTGGCACCCTCATACCCCCGCCGTCAAGCCGGGTATGATCCCTCATTACGCGCCCTGCCTCAACCTGAATTTGGCCAATTCGGGTCATTGGCGCACCAAAAACGGCGAAACGAGAGAAATTGCAGAGATCCTGGTCAAAAAAAGCCCCGCACGGGGCGCAATGCTGTTCAGATAAGCACATTTTTGACTAATTATTCATAAATGCGACTTGAGTTGGGGGAGCAAGGCTGTTTCCAGTCGATGTTCCTTCAGCCTTTATCCAGCGTGGCTTGCAATAGAAAGAGGGAGGCATCATGCCTCCCTCATTTTTTAGCCCTGATACTACGTGGACTGGAACTCAAATTCTCTTAAGTGAACAGCATTGCCGCACGGGGCGGGGTCTCAAGTGATGAAAAACAGACAAAACACACACAACAAAGGTTCACACGCAGAGTCAACCTTTCCCAAACCCGATGGCCATCGACCTTGGGAAAGGCGGGTCTTGCGACCCACCTTGCGTTATGGATTGAAGGCTAGCTATCAGTTCAGCTCGGTGACGCGGCTGGTGCGCTTGCCATCGAAGCTGGTGGTACGCAGGTAGACCTTGCCATCCACGGTCGGCTTGGCGGCAGCGTCGTAGGCGCTCCAGCTCTTGCCATCCAGGCTGTACTGGATGGGCAGACCCGGCAGATCCACATTCGCTTCCAGCACGCCGTTCACCACCTTGGCACCCGGTACGGAGAGGCGATATTCCACCCCGGCCTGGTCCAGTTTCGGCAGCACGCGCTGACCCAGCACGTTGGCAAACTGGTTCCACTCCTTGTTCAGGGTGGCCTTGTTGACATGCTTGGTGGTGCCGGAGAACTCGCGACCCTTCACGTAATCGAGCTCGAAGCCGCCCTTGTGCCAGGCGCGCTCGGCCACGGAGAAGATGCGCGGATAGACCATGTATTCGTACTGGGCATCGGTGCGCACGGTTTCACTCCACTGCTGACCGGAGATCCCCTTGAACTTGACCGGATCCTGGTCACCCTTGGCCACGAAGGCGTTGCCGTCGCGGTCAACCGAGGTCTCGGCGTTCTGCGGCAGGTTTTCCGGGGCGAAGGCAAACACCTTGCGAGTGTCGTTGAAGCGGGTTGCCCAGTAGTAGCCGCGCTCGGCCGGGTGTACCTCGTTCGGGAAGTCGAAGTAGAGGTAATCCGGGTTGGAGAGCACCACGTCATAGCCCTTGTGCGCCCACTTCATCGCCTCGTTGAAACCACCCCAGTAGAGGGTTTCCCAGAAGTTGACCCGGGTCTTGTCGGTGGCGAATACGCTGGCATCCGTGGCGTACTTCAGGCCATCTTCCCACGCCTGCAGGGTGGAGAAGCCGTGGCCCTTGACCATCTCGCTCACTTCCTTGGCAAAGTAGACCGGCAGCTCGGCCACGTCCTTGATCTTGCCATCGTCGATCATCTTCTGGCACATGGGGGACTTGCCGAACGGCTTGTCCTGCTTGCTGGAGTCGACGTTGCCCTTCCAGGCCACCAGGTCTTCTTTCTTGGTGACGGCCGGATCCTGGTAACCACCGCCCTGCATGATGTTCTTCGCCTCGTCACCACCATAGTGCCAGGCGGTCAGCGGCTGGCCGGCGGCCTGGTGCATCTGGGCCACTTCGTCCATCACCTTGGCAACGAAGGTGGCGGCACCCGGCTGGCAGGGGTTGATGAAGGACATCTTGTCGTAGAACTGCACCGAGGTGACGTTGGAGGTATCGGCCGGGTCAGTCAGACGGAACTGGTTGGCTTCGGCTTCTTTGCCCTCGCTCATCAGACGCTTGTAGCGCGCCTCCATGGAGACCACGGCGGCACGGGCGTGGGCCGGCATGTTGATCTCGGGGATCACGGTCACACCGCGGGCCTTGGCATAGCGTACCAGGTCGATGTAGTCCGCCTTGCTGTAGAAACCGGAGCCCTGGTTGTCGCTGGTGGGGCCGGAGCCAAGCTGCGGCATCAGGCACTTGGTTTCGGACTCGTCGTGGCAACGCTGGCTGCCGACATCGGTCAGCTCCGGCAGGCCCGGGATCTCCAGACGCCAGCCTTCATCGTTGGTCAGCCCCAGGTGCAGCACGTTGAGCTTCATGGCGGACATCTGATCCACCAGCTTCTTCATGGTCTCCGGGCTTCTGAAGTGACGGGCCACGTCGGTCTGCATGCCACGGTATTCAAAGCGCGGCGCATCCTCGACGCTCATCTGGCTCACCAGCTTGTCGTCAACCCCCAGCAGAGAGATCAGAGACTGGGCGCCCCAGAAGGCGCCGTCAACGTCGTACCCCTGAATGACGGTGCCCTTCTTGCCGATGGTCATGTCGTAGCCTTCGGCCTGCTTGAGCTTGCTGCCGAGCTTGATGGTGACCGGGTAGCCGGTGTCGGAGAGGGTAACACCCAGCTTGGTCAGTTGCGCCTTCAGGGCCTCGGCGCGATCGCTCGGTAGGTCAAGGGCATTGAGCTTGATGGTGGAGAAGTCGACTTGCGGGCCGGCCTTGACCACCTGCTTCATCGGGCTTGGCAGGATGCGGTCGTCAATCTTGCCAGCAGGCAGCAGGGTGCTGGTCTGGTTCGCGGCGAAACGGGTCTCGCTGTTCATCAGGATGTTGTTGTCATCCTTGGTGCGCTTCCAGCCATCGGCCGGCATCGGCTTCTCGTAGGTGCTGGCATCGTCGATGTTGCTCATGCTGGCCAGCACTTTCGGCTCGGCCCCTT
The DNA here is from genome assembly GCF_027707405.1 of Aeromonas sp. QDB68. Lineage (NCBI taxonomy): Bacteria > Pseudomonadati > Pseudomonadota > Gammaproteobacteria > Aeromonadales > Aeromonadaceae > Aeromonas > Aeromonas sp. QDB68. The sequence continues at coordinate 27,764 of NZ_JAPCIQ010000050.1, forward strand.
CACTGGCGACATACCAGTTCGGCATGATGTCAGATTCGAACAATACCCAGTATTCCACCACCAGGGGCACCTCGACCGTGGCGTCCTTGGCAAAGCCCTGGAACTTCTCGGTCGGCGTCAAACGATAGAGGTCGCCGGTCAGGTGGGTGATGGTGAACTGGTCGTTGTCCACCCGCTGGATGCGGCGGATGGAGGAGACATAGATGCTCCAGTCCTTGGAGGTGACGTCGGCACCGGTATTGGTCAGGTGCAGCTTGGCAACGCCGCAGCTTGCCCACTCGGAGCCCAGCGCCTGGCAGTCAAGACCGGCGCCGGCACCGTCATTGGTGACGACTTCGTACTTGACGACGAGGTTGCTGGCGAGGGCGTCGACCACCGCTTGCCTGGCAGCATCGGCTGCAAGTGCGGGACCGGCGAAAACGGTAGACATGGCATTGACATCCTCCCCCACCTTAGCGCTTCGCGTCACAGGAGGGGGATTCCCATTACTGGGTGATAGCTGCTCGCGCA
>NZ_JAPCIQ010000051.1:0-28238 GCF_027707405.1 Aeromonas sp. QDB68
GGGCGTGCATCGAGAAGACAGATTATCCCATCCCGGCAGAACTGATGCCGTCAACCCCGTCCTGGTGAATAGATACCGGACCCCTATGTTGCGGCAGGGGTCTACGCCAGAGTGACCATCAAACCGTTCAAGAAAGTCTTCTGAGCCCATCGAGGCTGACAAGAAAAAGGCCGGACACTGTCCGGCCTTTTCGTATCCGATGGTGACTCATGCCCTGGCCACAAACCAGGGATTGAGGATATCGGGCTTGTTGTAGCAAAGCGGCGAACCATCGAGCTGGGTGACGCTGCCCCCCGCCCCTTCCAGTACCGCCTGAGCAGCCCCCGTATCCCACTCGCAGGTCGGCGCGAGCCGCGGGTAAAGCTCGGCCTCCCCCTCGGCAATGATGCAAAACTTGAGAGAGCTGCCCATGGAAACCAACTCGATCTCGCCCCGCTCCAGTTCGCCAAAACGGGCCAGATACTCGAGGGTTTCCTGCGACAGGTGATTGCGACTGCCCACCACGCGCCACACTTGCCCTGCGTCATGAGGACGGGTCTGGATGGTCTCGTGCCTGCCATCGGCCACACGCCAGGCGCCAATCCCCTTGCCCCCATACCAGAGCTTGTCCAGTACCGGGGCATAGACCAGCCCCCAGCGCGGGGTCCCCTGTTCAATCAGGGCGATATTCACCGTGAACTCGCCGTTGCGGGAGACAAACTCCTTGGTGCCATCCAAAGGATCCACCAGCCAGTAGCGGGACCAGCCGAGTCGCGCAGCCATCACCTCGGGGGAGGACTCTTCCGACAACACCGGGATATCGGGAGTGAGACGCGCCAGCGCCTGAACGATCACCTCGTGGGCCCCCTTGTCCGCAGCCGTCAGCGGGCTCTCGTCCTGCTTGTACTCCACCGCAAAGGGCTGGCTGTAGATGGACATGATGGCCTCACCGGCGGCGCGGGCGATGGGCTCCAGTTCGGAAATGGCGGGTAGATACATGGAAAAGAGTTCTCGCTCAAAGGGTTGGTCAGTGTAACCGAGTGAGTATCTTCGGCTTATAGCCGTTTGCACTGACTTATACAGTGTCAAAACTGACAGACAAAAAGTGGCGCAACACAGCTAATGATAAATGTGGCACTAACGCCACATAAGGACATGACGATATGAACAAGAAGACCCTGATCGCCGCACTGCTGCTGGGCTGCCTCCCCCTGTTGAGCCAACCTCTGCTGGCCGCCGACAAGGCGGCGACCAAGCCTGTGGCCACCACCCAAGTCAAGGAAAGCGGCAAGATCAATCTCAATACCGCCAGTGCCAGCGAGCTCACCGCCCTGAAAGGCATTGGCGAGAAGAAGGCACAGGCCATCATCGACCACAGGGAGAAGCAGGGCAAGTTCACCTCCGTCGATCAACTGGCGGACGTCAGTGGCATCGGACCTGCCACGCTGGAAGCAAACCGGGACATGATTATCGTCAAGTAACCGGTTTGAATCCCTATCATCCCGAGGGCAGCCTGTGGCTGCCCTATTTTTCTTCGGGTATCATGAGCCCACTTTGTATCTTCGGACTCACTCCATGAAAAAGACACCGCTCGTTGTTCGCAAGGCCGTTCTCCCCGTTGCCGGTCTGGGTACCCGCATGCTGCCCGCCACCAAGGCCATCCCCAAGGAGATGCTGCCCGTGGTCGACAAGCCGCTGATCCAGTATGTGGTGCGCGAAGCCATCGCCGCCGGCATCAAGGAGATCATCCTGGTGACCCATTCAAGCAAGAACTCCATCGAGAACCACTTCGACAAAAGCTTCGAGCTGGAGGCGACCCTGGAGAAGCGGGTCAAGCGCCAACTGCTGGAAGAGGTTCAGCACATCTGTCCCAAAGACGTCACCATCATGCACGTGCGTCAAGGGGAAGCAAAAGGCCTGGGCCATGCAGTACTGTGTGCCCGCCCCCTCATCGGGGATCAACCCTTCGCCGTTCTGCTGCCGGATGTGCTCATCGACGAGGTGGCCAGCGATCTGAAGCAGGACAACCTGGCGGAGATGGTGCATCTGTTCGAAGAGGAGCAGATCAGCCAGATCATGGTGGAAGCCGTCCCCGAGAGCGAAGTGGACAAATACGGCATCGCCGACATCAAGGGGGAAGCCCTGAGCGAAGGCATGTCCCTGCCGATGCAGGCCATCGTCGAGAAGCCGCCCCGGGATGAAGCCCCGTCCAACCTGGCCGTGGTCGGTCGCTATGTGCTCTCGGCCAATATCTGGCCCTTGCTGGAAAAAACCCCGGCCGGCGCCGGCGACGAGATCCAGCTGACCGATGCCATCGCCATGCTGATGGAAAAGGAGCAGGTCAATGCCTACTTCATGAAGGGACGCAGCCACGATTGCGGCAGCAAGCTCGGTTATATGAAGGCCAATGTGGAATACGCCGTGCGCCATCGGGAACTCAGCAAAGAATTCACCAGCTGGCTGAAGCAGTTTGCCAAAGAGCTGTAATCTCTGAATATTTACAAGATAAGCAGAATAAAAAACTGGGCATCATTCGATGCCCTTTTTCATTTTATAAACAAATATTCAACCATTGATAGATAAAATATCGCTAAATCATAATATTGTAATTTAAAGTCGCTTGTTCTATAAGGATTAAGGCTTGTTCCTAGCCCTTGCATAAAATTTCTAAAAAAATATAAGACACAGGTGGAAGTTCCAATGAATAACCCGTCCAAAGGGACCTTTTTAGGTCACCCTAAAGGGCTTTTTTTGCTCTTTAGTACCGAACTGTGGGAGAGATTCTCCTATTACGGCATGCGTGCCGTGCTCGTCCTCTATCTGACCGACCTGACCGCCAACGGTGGCATGGGCTGGACCCAGGCCGACGCCCTCAAGCTGTACGGCATCTATACCGGTCTGGTCTACATCACCCCCGTCATCGGCGGCTGGCTCGCCGATACCTTCCTGGGCCAGCGCCGTGCCATCCTGTTCGGTGCCGTGCTGATGGCCGCCGGCCAGTTTACCCTGGCACTGCCTCACGCCATGTACCCTGACATGGTCAACACCGTCTTCTATGCCGGCCTTGGCTTGCTGATCGTGGGCAACGGCCTGTTCAAACCGAACATCTCCACCATGGTGGGTGACCTGTATAAAGAAGGGGATCACCGTCGTGACGGCGCCTTCACCATCTTCTACATGGGCATCAACCTGGGCTCCCTGCTGGCCGGCGTGATCTGCGGCGCCGCCGCCACCGCCTATGGCTGGCAAGCCGCCTTCGTCAGCGCCGGTATCGGCATGCTGCTCTCCCTGGTTGTGCAGGCCACCATGGCCCAGCGTTTCCTTGGCGACATCGGCCGTGTGCCCGCCGCCCAGCGTGCCGCCCTGCAACGCTCCAAGGAGCAAAAAGCGCCCCTGACCAAACAGGAAGTGGATCGCATCAAGGTGATCCTGGTACTGGGCCTGTTCACCATCATCTTCTGGGCCGGCTTCGAGCAGGCCGGTGGTCTGATGAACCTGTATGCCCAGGAGTATACCGACCGCATGATCGGCAGCTTCGAAGTGCCGACAGCCTGGTTCCAGTCCCTGAACCCCTTCTTCATCATCACCCTGGCCCCTGTCGTGGCCGCCATCTGGATCAAGCTCGGCAAGAAAGAGCCGAACTCCCCGGTGAAATTCGCCATGGGCCTGCTGTTCCTGGCCGTCGGCTTCCTGTTCATGATCGGTGCCGTGCTGGAGCAAGGTGGTGATCAGGCTGTCAAGACCTCCATGTTCTGGCTGGTCGGTGCCTACCTGTTCCATACCCTGGGCGAGCTCTGCCTCTCTCCCATCGGTCTCTCCATGGTGACCAAGCTGGCTCCGCTGCGCCTGGCCTCCCTGATGATGGGTGCCTGGTTCGGTTTCGTGGCCCTGGCCAACTATGCCGCCGGCTTCATCGGCTCCTTCGTCGGCGAGTCCGGTGCCATGGCCATCTTCGGTGGCATCGCACTGGCCGCCGTGATCAGCGCCCTCATCCTGCTGACCATGGCCAACCGCCTGGTCTACTGGATGCACGGTGCCGAAGGCCCGGCCAAAGAGCCCGAAGAACAAGAGCAGAAACTGCAGTCCGCGACCGTTTGACCGGTCAGGACAGCAGAGACCAAACAGGGCGCCCATGGGCGCCCTGTTTGCATGTGTTCACTTCACAGCGTCAGTGGTGACGAACCTGCATCGTCAGGGCGCTGCCGCTGTCACTGCGAAACTGCAGATCAAAGGGCTCGTGCCAACTTCGCCTGTGCAACGTGTAGCGACTGCTGCGCATCAAGCCGAGCGGCAACCCCCCTGCACGCATCAACCAGTGAGGTGAGGTGAGCCCGGCATTTGCAAAAAGCAGCCCATCCTCCTGATCGAACAGCAGGGCCGCCATGGCAAAGGAGTGACGCAGGCCCGACTCTAGCAGTTGCAGATTGAGGTAATCCAGCAATCGGTGTGGCTGGGTCAGCAGCAGGCTCTCCTGTTGCTGGTATTGGCGATAGGGGCCGTTCATCAGGGATCGCACCAAGGCACCACAGAAAGCCGCATCCACACCGAGGATGGGCAATTCCATCACCAGTACCAGCAGCTTGTCGTCCAGTTTGAAGGTATCCGGGATGAAGAGATTGCCCATGCCGGCAAAGGTGACCTGCCAGGGCCCCCACTCCTGCATGCCAGGGGGGGCCAACCAGGCGAGCAGCCGGCTGCTCGCCAGATCGTGGCCACGGAAGAAGTCGATGTGTTCCATCAGCTCCAGTTGCTGGCTCTGATGCCCGAGGTTTGTCAGGCATTGCTCGATGCTGCGGCGGATCTGCTCATAGTCATTCACCGGTTTGATGAAGAAGTCCCTGGCCCCCGCCCGCAGCGCACGCTCGATCGCAGCCATCTGATCCTGACCGGAGATGACGATGACGGGCACCTGTGGATAGCGGGCGGTGAGGCAGGCAATCACCTCATGGCCATCCATGTTCGGCATGTTCAGATCACACAACACCACATCGGGGTGATAGAGCGCTGCGGCAGAGAGCCCCTCAATCCCGTCTTCTGCCTGAAAGACGCAGGCCCCGTCGTGCTCGAGATAAGATACCAGTGAGTGGCGAAAAACCGCTTCGTCTTCTACCACCAAGATCCGTAGTCCGGCTTTTGACATCTTGACAAAGCTCTTATTAGTCAAATGGTTATTTGAGCATTAAGACTAGATCATGGGCGCTGGATACCGCCACACAATATTGTCGAGCAGCGAGCCGGGCTGGCCTTGGTATCTGCCAAGCGTTTGAAATGGTCCGACTATTTTGATCGCCCCCTTGCGCAGAGATGATTGACAACCGTCGCCCGGCAGCCGTTCTCTCGCAGGTCGGCACCATGAATTGTATGAGGCACCGCCATGAGGGATAATGCCCTCCACTCCAGATCGTGAAGCAGACCATGACGCCAGCCGAATACAGCGCCCTCGCCCATCCCAGACTCTCCCATCCGGCCCGCAGCCTCTATACCCTGCAACTGCGCCGCTTGGTGCTGGAAAATCGGCTGGCCCGACTCAACTATCCCGAGCTTGGCCGGGCACTGGCTGTCGTCGATCCGGGCAATCCCGGTGGTTTCAGCTATCAGGTCAACGCTCGCCAGCTGACCGAACTGCTCGACGAGCTGATGGAGGCCGAACTGCTTCAGGTCGAGGCCCAGGCTGACAGTGAGCACTACCACCAGTGCCCTTTCCAGTTGCCGTTGCTGAGCCAGCGGGTGCGCAGCCCCCTGCCGGCACGCCCGTTCCAGATGCACCTGCAGTGGCGTCCGGACGAAGAACTGCCTGCTCTCGCACGCCTGTGCGGGGTGATCGATGCCAGCTACAGCGAAGAGGATCTCGGGGAGTTCATCGCCTACTGGCTCGGCCGCCCCGAGGTGTTCGACTCCCAGCACCAGTGGATGTTGAAATTTATTCGGGCCATCAAGAGTCGGCGCTACGCCCGCCGCCCGGCGACCGTGGTCACCGGGTACCAGCAGGTCGCGCCAGCCCCGGTAGAGGCTGGCCCGAGCCGCCGGGCGCAAGAGATGATCGATGAGGCCAAACGGCTGGCACAAGCTCAGGAGCCGGAGAATGATTGATACCAGGCGGCCACGAAGTGCACTATTGACCCCCTGCCCATCCAGCCACAGCCCTAGCAGAAGGAGAATTCCATGACAGATCCGCACGACCCGATGCGCCAGGCACTGGAAGAGATCGAGGCCAAACGCCAGAAAATCGCCAAGGCCAGACAGGAGCAACGGGCTCATGATCCCGAGCTCAAGCGTCACGTCAGCAGCCTGCAGCAACGTATTCTCCGACTGCGGGCCGCAACCGGCGGCAGCCAGTACGACTACGAGACCCTGCGCAAGGAGTACGACGCCAAGGCCAATGCCGAAGTGCGCGAGTTGCAGAAGGCGGCCCGCCAGGAGCGGATCCAGAAGCTGATCGCCCAGGCCGACCTCAATCCGGACTGGATCTTCGACAAGATGGATTCCGGTGACCCGGCCCTGCAATACCCCATCGAGACAGCCCGCTACTTCATCAGCGGTTTCGAGCACTGGGAGAAGAGCGGCGGGGGCTGCATGCTGATCTACGGCGATTACGGCACCGGCAAATCCACCCTGGCGGGCGCCGTGGCCCACGAGTTGATCGCGCGCCACCAGAAGTCTGTGATCTTCCAGCAGTGGGCCTCCATCGTGGACAGGCTCTTCTTCAACGTCATCCAGGATCAGGAGGAGCGCAACCAGTACCGCCGCGCCCTGGAAGAGGTGGACCTGCTGATCATCGACGAGGTGGCAGCCAACCGCGCCAAGATGGCGGAGAGTCAGTCCAGCTTCCTCGGTCACCTGCTGCGCCGTCGTCGCAACCTGTCCAAAAGTGTCATCATCATCACCAACCACAGCCCCCAGAGCCTGCATCAGGCCATCGGTGATTTCAGCTATGAGGCGATCAAGGCGTTCAATCCGGTGGACATCCACCTGAGCGGACCCAGCCGCCGTCCCAGCATCGGCCATTACAACGGTTGATCCCGTCGGGCCGGCGTCCCTGATGTCCGGCCCTTCATATCCCCTGCACCTCACAAATAAAAACCACTCTCATTTACAGAGAGCCATCCAGGCTCTAGGCTTGCTCTTTTGTTCGAGAGGGCCTGTCATGCCAACCACACTCATCTTCGGTGCCAGTCGCGGACTGGGCCGCGCCTTCACCGACCACGCACTGCAACTGGGCCACAGGGTCGTTGCCCTGGTGCGCCATGCCGACATGGCCAGCGAGCTGCATACCCTGGGAGTCGAGGTCGTCATCGGAGATGCCCTGGACCCCCTGGCCGTGGCCCAGGCTTGCCGCTTGGCGGGCAGGGATGCCCGGGTAGTCTCCACCCTCGGCAGCTTTCGCCAGAGTGCACCGGTGGATTATCAGGGCAACCGCCATGTGATCGACGAGATGGAGCGCGCCGGGCTCAGCCGCCTGCTGCTGGTCACCTCCCTCGGTTGTGGCGACAGCTGGCAATACCTGCCCGAGCGGGCTCGCGCCGCCTTCGGACACGAGGTACGCCTCAAGAGCCTGGCGGAAAGCTGGCTGCAGACCAGCACCCTTGAGTGGACCATTTTACGCCCCGCAGGGTTGCAGGATGGGGAGCCCACGGGTCAGGCCATCCTGAGCCAGGGGCTAGAGAGGCATGGCCTGGTCAGGCGCCAGGATGTGGCGATACGGGGTTTGCAACTGCTCACCTACCAGGAGGCGTGCGGCCAGATCTATGCCATCGGCGATCCGGGTCTGAATCAGCCATGATCCCTGTGAATGGCAACACGGTCAGCCCAGTGGCTGACCGTGTTGTTGCAAGGCGCCTAGTCGGTGGAAGACGCTGTCGCCCCATCATCCGGCCGCGTTGCAGGGCACGGTTGACGCCAGCGGAGCAACCAGCACGCCAGAGCGCCATACAGCAGCGCCAGTCCCCACAACTGCCACCAGTAGCGGGAGACCTGGGCAAAGTCGGCCCCCATCTGATTGAGGCGCAGGAATCCCTCGATGGCCGGCGTGCTCGGTGCCCACTGGGCCAGCCAGTTGAGGGGGGCCGGGATGAGCTCAAGGGGCCAGATAAAGCCGGCCAGGAAGACCAGCGGCAAAGAGGAGACAAGCACCACCTGGGTCGGTAGATCACGGCGGGTGAACAGGGCGCCGAGCACGATCCCGAGCCAGGTGGTGGCCAACAGGAACGGCAGGGTAAAGAGCCAGAGTTCGCCGGGTACAGCGGTGCGGGCAATACCGTAGTGATCGAAGCAGAAGCCGAAGAAGTAGGTCACCGGAAGGACGAAAAGAGCCCCCACCACCAGGGTGCGGGCCAGCAACAAGGCCGGCACGGGAGCATGTTGCCAGTAGCCTGACTCGCCACGGCGGCTGCGCTGGTTCTGGGTCGCCCCCAGGATGCCGGTCCCCATCAGCAACACCTGATGCAGGATCAGCACGAATACCGCAGGCACCACGTAGTTCACATAGCCCATGGTGGGGTTGAATACCGGCAGCACATTGAGGGCCACCGCGTTCCAGCCCATGGCGGCCTGGGGCAGCGCCTCACCCTGGCTCAACAGCCTGGCCACCTTCACCTGGGCGGCGAGCGTGCCCCCCGCCTGGGCCAGCCCTTCGGCAATGGTGCCATAGACCAGGAAGTAGGAGGCATCCCCGGCATAACCCAGGGTCACGCTCCTGCCCAGCATCAGATCCCGATAGAAGTGGCGGGGAATGTGCAAGATGCCGCTCGCCCTGCCGGTCAGCATCATCTGGCGGGCCTCGTCGAGCGAACCGGCACGGGCCACCAGTTTCACCTGCGCCGTGGCATCGGCCATGAACTCCAGCTGGCGGGAGAGCTGGCTGCCATCCTCGTTGACCACCACCACGGGCTCTTCCCTGGGCAATTGGTGCAGGTAGGGCTGGGGATAGAGGAAGGAGTAGAAGAAGACGCCGCCAAACAGGGTCAGCATGATGGCGCGATCCGCCAAGAGGGTGCGCAGCTCAAGGCGCACCAGATCCCAGAATCCCATCATGGCCTGGACTCCTCATGGGGCAGGGCCGCGCCCGACGGCGTCCGGTAGCGGTGTACCACCAGCAGCAGGGGCAGCAGAAACAGCAGCAGGGCCCCGAGCTGGGGCAGGGCCGCCGTCAACGGTTGACCGTAGTTGGTTTGCCCGATCTGCAGCTCCACATAGTGGGAGATGGGCAGCAGGCTGCGCCAGAACTGGGCCACATCACCCATGGCGCTGACCGGAAAGGTGACCCCCATGAAGGCAAATCCCGGCGCCGTGTAGGCGCCGGCCAGAGAGAGCGCCCGCGCCGGATCCCGGATGATGGCGTAGAAGAAGGCCCCCATGGTGACGCAAGCGGCCGACGCCAGTCCCAGCCCCGCCGTCAGCACCAGCCAACTGCCTTGCATGGGGTACCCAAGCCCCTTGAACAACAGCAGACTCCACGCCAGACCCCACCCCCAGCCGATGAGCACATGGGGCAGCAGGGTACGCCAGAGGCCGAACCAGACCCCTCTGGTGGTCCAGTCCAACCCGAGGCGATCGGTGCGGGCCAGGGCGTTCAGGCCATAGAGCACCACCAGGATCTGCCACACCGCAGGCAGCAGGGCGCTCAGCAGAAACTGGGCGTAGCTGGAATTGATGTTGTAGAGCGCGGTAACCTGGCTCGCAATGGGTACGGATTGTCCCAGGGCACCGGGCAGCGCCTTGCCGTCGGCTATGGCCTCCAACACCCCTACCTGGCCATTGAGAGTTCCCACCACCTGGGCCAGTGCGGAGTTGACCAGCTTGGCAATCAGGATGAACTGGCCATTGTTGAACACGGTCACCCTGGGTTGGGTCCCCTCACGGGCATCCCGCTCCAGGTGATGGGGGATCACCACCAGGGCATAGATGTCTCCCCCACGCAGTGCCCTGGCCCCCTCGTCGATGGCGTCAAACTGCTGCGCTATCTTGAGCCCGGCGGAGCCATCGAGAGAGAACGCCAGTTGTCGGGAGAGGGTGCTGCGATCCAGATCCACCAAACCGACCTTGAGATCCCGCGCCAGGCCGGCTGAAAAGATCCAGCACAGGATCCCTATCAGCACCAAGGGGACCCAGCTCGCCAGCGCCCGGCCGAAGGGGTCCTGCCAGAGCAACCGCCACTCGCGTCCCATCAGAGCTCGACCAGCACGCTCATGCCGACCCGCAGCCCGTCAACCGGCTGCAAGGGGCGCGCTTCCACCTGGAAGCTTTTCATGTCGAACCCCTGGCGGGTGTCGGTGGCACGCCAGGTGGCGAAATCCCCCATCACGGCCACATGGGTCACCTTGAAGCGCACCGTCTGCTCGCCAAGGCCGGGAATTCGAGCATCGAACTCGGTACCCAACGCAAAGCGGGGCAACAGATCTTCACGCACGTGGAACTGGGCCCAGGCATCGCTCATGTCGAGCAGGGTCACCACCGGGAAGCCCTGCGGGGCCAGCTCGCCGCTGCGCAGCAGCACCTGGGAGACTTCCCCGGTGTGCGGGCTGGCGATGCGGGTATCGGCCAGGTAAGCCTCCACTTCGGCCACGCCACCTGCTGCCATCTTGACCTGCTCGCGCGCCGCAATCTTGGTCTCTTCCCGCGCCCCTTCCAGGGTCATCTGGTATTGCTGCCAGGCCATGCCTTCGCTGTACTTGGCCGCCTGCCAGGCGGTCCAGGCCTCATCGCGCTTTTGCAGGGGCATCACGCCATCCCGATGCAGGCTGGCAATTCGCTCGTAGGTTTTGCCATGAAGCAGGGCAGCCGCCTTGGCCTGTTGCCACTGATCTTTGGCGGCCGCGATCTGCTGCACTCGCGCCCCCTTCTCGGCCTCTTCGGCCATGGCACCCGCCGCCGCCTGGCCGGCCTTGGCCTGGCTCAGCTTGGCTTCGATTTCCGGACTGGCCAGGGTAAACACCAGCTGATCTTTGGCAAGCTGATCACCCTTTTTAACCAGTACCTCGTCGATCCGGCCCGCCACCTTGGAGGAGACGGAGTACTGCTGCGCCTCGATCTGCCCCTGCAGGCGCACTGGCTCCGGCTGATAGGTCAGCCAGAAACGCCAGCCCAGCCAGATAACCAGCAGCACCAGCGCCAGTGGCAGCAACAGCGGCTTGGCCTGGCTCATCTTCTTCTTGATGGGGGGATGACTCATGCATTCACCTCGGCAAACGGGCGACCCTTGGCGGTCGAAACAGACATGAAAAAAGGAGCAGAGTGGCGCGCGATCATGAATTCACCTCGATCACTTGCCCATGCTGATACTGATTGAAACTGTTCATCTGACCGGAGAGCGCCAAGAGGCGGGCCAGGGAGATCACGTATTGATAAGCGGCAACAGCGCGCTGGGTCTTGACCCCGGCCAACTGGTTGCGGGCATCCACCACGTCGAGGGAGGTAGAGAGTCCCTGCCCGAACGCCTTGTCCCGCAACCGCACGTTCTCCTCGGCCAACGCCTGGGTGGAAGAGAGAGAGTGATACTCTTCCAGTCCCTGGGCAGCCTCGCGCCAGGTCTTCTCGACCAGCAGCTCCAGATCCTGGCGGGTCTTGGCTTGCAGCAGGTTGACCTGGAGTTCGGCGCTCTTGGCTGCCTGGACTGTCTCGGAGCGGCCATCACGACTCACCAGCGGCATGCTGACCCCGACACCAACCAGCCAGTCCGGTGTGGTCTTGGAGACAATGGAATCATCTTCATAGAGGTTGTAGTTGCCGAACAGGAAGAGCTCGGGGGCGTATTTGCCCTTCTCCAGCTTGATCATCCCCTGGGCCTGCTCCTTCTTGGCCGTCAACAGCTTGAGACCGGGATGCACCGACAGGGTCTCCTCCACGAAGGGAGACAAGGCTGGCATCCCTTCGTTGATGAAGAGGGCGGTATTGGGCTCAGCCTGCTTGAGTTTGAGCATGTGGCCGAGCGCCAGCTGGGCGATCTCCTGGCTGCGCCTGGCCTTCTGGGTATCGATGCGTGCCCTGTCATAGGCAGACTGGGCCGAGAGGCGCTCCACCTTGGCGATCTGCCCCTGGGCTTCGAGCTTCTTGGCATGATCCAGATGGTGTGCCAGTCCCTGCTCGATCTCCTGCTTGGTCTGCACCACCTGCGCCGCCAGCACCACCCCGAAGTAGGTCTGGGAGAGGCTCTCGAAGGTGGACTGCTGTTTGAGCACCAGCAACTGCTCAGCCTCGCTCACCTGGGCCTGACGAATATCCTGGGCCGCATCGATGCGCCCGCCGGTAAAGAGCGGCCATAACATCTTGACCGAACTGGTCACCACGTTCTGCTTGGTGAGGGGGGTGACGAAATCGCTCGGGCTGAGGTTGAGTGCCTGCATCACGGGCCCCAGCACCTTGCCGAATTCCGGATGATTGGCGATGGGGTTGAGATCCAGCATGTCCAGCTCCATCGGCTGATCAAGATGGGTATAGCTGGCCCCCACATCCACCTTGGGCAGGTACATGGCCTTGGCCGCCTCCCGCAGTTGCTGGGCCCTCTCCACCCCGGCCTGCTCTGCCGCCAAGCCGTCATCCTGCTGGATGACCCGACTCCAGGCCTCGGTAAAGCTGACCGTCTGCGCCTGGGCCGACCCCAGCACGACACCCAGCAGGCATGGGCAGAGCGATTTGATGAACTTTGCCGTCATACATCCCCGATCCGTTTGTAATAAAATTGTGTAGAGCCTTTGCTCAATTCAGGCCCGCTATCATAGCCTAAACCGACTTGAGAGGGAGACTCACAAATCACCATCCCCCTCACTCGCGCCCCCCTGACCATGGTCACAGACAATATGTCCGATTTTCAAGCACTCCTGAATTTGCAAGCCTTGGCGCGACGTTTTTTTCAGAAAAAAATGGCTGACGCTCAAATACTAACCTTTTCTCCTGACTAAAAAATGCGTAATATACGCCGCCCTAAGCCGATGGTAACCGTGGAATGCAGATAGGTCCCCACACGCTTGAAACTCCCCTGATCGTGGCCCCCATGGCCGGTGTAACAGACCGACCATTTCGTGAACTTTGTTTACGTTTGGGAGCCGGTATGGCCGTTTCCGAGATGCTGCTGGCCAACCCGGATGTCTGGGATACCCAGAAAACCCGGATGAGAATGGATCACTCTGCTGAAGGCGGCTTGCGATCGGTCCAGATTGCCGGTGCCGACCCCGAGATGATGGCGTTTGCTGCCCGCTACAACGTGGAGCAGGGCGCTCAGATCGTCGACATCAACATGGGGTGTCCGGCAAAAAAAGTGAATAAGAAGCTGGCAGGTTCCGCACTGCTGCGTCAGCCAGACCTGGTCAGATCCATCTGCCGGGCCGTGGTGGATGCGGTGGAAGTACCTGTCACCTTGAAGATCCGCACAGGATGGGATCCGGATAACCGCAATGGCGAGGAGATCGCCCGAATCGCCGAAGATTGCGGTATCGCGGCCCTTGCCGTGCATGGTCGTACCCGTGCCTGCCTCTACAAGGGCGAAGCGGAGTACGACACTATCAGGGCGATTAAGCAGGCCGTATCGATTCCTGTTGTCGCCAATGGCGACATCGATAGCCCGGAGAAAGCCCGGTATGTCCTCGACTATACCGGTGTTGACGCCGTGATGATCGGCCGTGCTGCGCAAGGACGACCCTGGATTTTCCGGGAAATCCGCCATTTTCTTGAAACGGGCACCAAGCTGCCGCCTCCCGACAGGGAAGAGGTTCGCACCCTGATGAACGAGCATGTCACCAATCTGCACCAGTTTTACGGTGCCTATCTGGGAGCGCGCATTGCCCGTAAACACGTGGGCTGGTATCTGGATGAAGAAGAGGCGGGCCGAGAATTCCGTAAGCACTTCAATGCCCTGGATTGTGCAGACGCACAACTCGAGGCACTCGAAGCGTATTTCGATGGATTAGGTTAACGCATAACTAAAGAGCCGACCGAATATGTTCGAACAAACCCTGACTTCTGATGCATTGGTAACAACTACTCACAATCACGCTGCCGAGCCGACCCAACGCCCCCTGCGTGACTCTGTGCAACAGGCCCTGCGTAACTACCTGGCCCAGTTGAACGGTCAGGAAGTGATTGATCTGTACGATATGGTTCTCTCCGAAGTCGAAGCTCCCATGCTGGACGTGATCATGCAGTACACCCGTGGCAACCAGACTCGCGCCGCCGTGATGATGGGCATCAACCGCGGCACTCTGCGCAAGAAACTCAAGCGTTACGGCATGAACTAAGCCATAACAGCTAAGCTATTGAAAATAAAGGCACCATCATTTTATTGATAGTGCCTTTTTCGTTTTGAACCCACATTTGAACCCACACCTACAAGACTAGTTATCATTGTCGACGACTCAACTCGGACTAGGCTGTGTTCTTAAAGTGATGAAGATATAATCTCACATCTTCTCAACAGCTTAAGATCCATTCCGTGTCCCACCGTTATCAGCTGACTGATGCACAATGGGGGCTTATCGAGCCCCAGTTTCCTTCTCGAAGCCTGATCGGGCGCCCTACCCGTGAACCGCGCCAAGTGCTCGATGGCATTCTCTGGATACTCCACACCGGAGCTCCTTGGCGAGACCTTCCAGAACGTTTCGGACCATGGAATTCGGTCTACAACACCTTCCGGCGTTGGCAGGATGCAGGCCGGATTGATGCCATTCTGGAAGCGCTGCAACTCAAGCTCAATGAAGAAGGGCTCATCGATTTCGACCTGTGGTGCCTGGACGGCTCCAATGTCAGGGCATCCAAAGATGCTGCCGGAGCGCGTAAAAAAACACTCCGGTGAATCAAGCACTTGGTCGCTCTCGTGGTGGTTTTGGCAGCAAAATTCACTTGGTCACTGATGGTAATGGTTTACCGCTGGGGTTCTGCCTTTCGCCGGGGCAATCAGCGGAAATCAGATATGCGACAAGTGCGTTGGCCATGGCAAGGATCCCGACTTCATCAGGCCGTTATCGCACGCGTCCAGCGCATCTTGCCGCAGATAAGGCCTATAGCAGCAGGGCTTTGCGGGCCGAACTCCGGCGCAGAGGGATAAAAGCAGTCATCCCGCAGCGCAGCGACCAGCAGCGGCACCATAAGGGACGACCTCTGGTATTAGACAAAGCTCGTTATCGCAGGCGAAATGTGGTCGAGCGGTGCTTCGGATGGCTGAAGAAGTTTCGCCGATTCTCAACGAGATATGAAAAGCTGGCGGGAAGTTTTGCTGCTTTTATCAAGCTGGCTTTCTGCCTTCGTTACTTACGAGAGCTATTGGTGGACAGAAAACCAGCATTTTAAGAACACAGCCTAGCCTGATGAACAGCGTTGACCACATAACTGTACCTATCCTCCCCATGTTGCCTAATGCAAGAGAGGGCCATTGGCCCTCTCTTGCTATCTATGTTGTTGGTCAGTGCAAACAGCACTGCTTGTACTTCTAGCCGCAGCCAAAGGGACACGGCTCGTTGCGGCCAATCTTGATGGGTACCACCACTGGTGTTCGCTACGTTGTGCCAGAAAGTGGGCATGAAGGATACGAGCAGCAAATCGGGCCTTGGTGGCTTGCTCTTGCAGGTGTTCATTGCTGAGCGCCTCCAGCGACGTAGACATGGTTTCTTAACCATGTGTTCTTTATGGTCTCTGTCATCCGGGGGATGTCGCTCCAATGGATAGGCATCTATATCGGTCTCAGGCACAATGTTCGATTAGATAGACCTGATAATGGGTAGTTCAGCTGATGGCACGAATATTAACCAAAGCGCAATTGAGTAAACTGGAAAGCAAAAGCCAAGCCGAGCTGTTGGCTATCGTGCTTGACCTGGCAACGCATCTTCCCCTCGCAAAAAAGCACCTGATTAACCAGTACCTTACTGCTGAGGATGCCTTATTGGCATTGGCAAAAAAAGAGTATAGCAAGCTCACTCGTCGCCCCCCTTCCTGGGAGTATAAGGAGGTGGATGCCTTCTTCGATACCTTGCAAAATCAGTTTATTCCGTTGCTGGCCAAGGGGATCGTCGCCTCTCCAAGGGAGGGAGAACTCTTCGCCCTCGAGTTGCTGGCGAATGCCAGAGCCTTGTATGAAAAGATGGATACATCCAGTGGCAGCTGGGAGGACTACCATCTTGCGCTGGTCGAACAGTGGTTGATGGCGATCGCTGCTCAACGAGAGTCTGTCCCCCCAGAGGTGCTGGCTCGTCGATTGCGTGACGGATTGTCAGACATTGATCCATCGATCAGCATTACTTGCCTGTTTGATTACCGTGATGTGCTCGGCTCCCAAGTGATGCGAGCCTTGCGCGATAACTATGCGGCGGCAGGTCTATTGCCAGAGGCGTTGGGGTTGAGCTTTGAGTTGCGTGATATTGCATTCTTTGACTCGGTGCAACAGGCTGGTCTCTTTAGCCACCCCCGTCAGCAGATTGACTATGCCAGACTGCTGACCGACGAATTACGCGCCGATCAAGCCGTCGCGGTATTAGAGGCAATGGACTCGGCTCTGTTGCAGCGCCACCGCCAATTGAACCTGTGGCATCAAGTGTTGATCCGGGCCTATCTGGAAGAGGGACGCCGAGCTGACGCTCATGCTCAGGCATTACGCGCGTTTGCTAGCACACGGGCAAACTCGTTTTTTGCGAGTTATTGCCAAAGTGGAGATGAGCCTAGAGAAGTAGCATTAGGCCAGTTTGTTGCCATTGCCGAATCATGGGGGCTACGCGAGGTCTTGTTGCTGTTGGAGGAGGTTGATGCATGGCCACAACTGGCACAACGGCTTGAGCAATGTACAGATGCAGACTTGCAGGAGGATCTCTCACTCCTTGCTGGTTCAACCGTACGAACCTGGTCGAGCCGCCTCTATCAGCAGGGATTTATCGTGGTGGCAGTGCGGCTACGTCGTCAATTGGTGGCCAATGTCGTTAATCAGGGCAAGAGCACCTACTACACGGGGGCAGCCTCGGATCTGAAAAAGAGCCTGGATTATCAGGCGGCCTTAAAGGTAGAACAAGAGGATGGAGAGAGACCTCTCTGTTCGCCACAGGAGTATCTGAATCAGCTTTATCAGCAGCACAAACGCAAGAGCAGCTTTTGGGAGGCGGTTCGTCAAAAGCTACCGGTCATTACCATGTCGGCGAGCGGTGTGCAGTATCAGGCCGAGAATAAATAAGGCGCTAACACCTTTCACTCGGTCAGTCAGCTTGTGCTGGTGTTCCATGCGCCCTTGGCTGTCCAGCGCCTCGATAGCACTCATCTGGATGTCTCATTGCCACGACATCCTTCAAGCTACCCAAAACAAGAGAGAGCCATTGGCTCTCTCTTGTTTTCGAAATAGGTGTTTTCAAAAAATGTGTTTTCGAAAAAAGTGTTATCGAAAGAAGATCTCATCAAAGTCCGGCTCTTCATCCCAGATGGCGTGCTGACGTGCGTCCCAGCGCTCGGCCAGATAGGGTTTGAGGGTTGCAAGGGTGGTGATGGTCGCCAGTTGTCCATGCAACTGCTTGATATCCCGCTGTAGATAGTGCTGATGCTCCTCGAACGCGAGATCGGTCTTCTTCTTCGAGCGCTGTTTAAACTTGTGCAAGATAACCCCTTGCACTCCCTCCGGGCCACTATAAAAGCAGATCTCGAGCTCACGTTTTTTCTGCCAGAGCGCCGGATTGATGGCCACCAGATTCTCTTCACTCAGCAGCTTGTCTGCCTCGGGCAGATGGGTGTGAGCCAGGTGCAACAGAGTAAACATATCCCGCGTTTCCCACGCATGGCTGAGCTCGCCCATCAGGCGGCTCTTCTCTTCACGCTTGACCGGGTCTTGCTCCCGATCCGGGTGCAGCGTCATAGCCAGCTTGCGATAGAGCTGCTTAAGGCTTGAGTTATCGAGCAGTTGCTCAACCCTGGCAACCTCATCCGGATCGGCCATGTCATGATGATCCTGCCAACGTGCGAAAGCCTCGTCATTGGCAAAGGGGTCATCGCCACAGTCCGGCGCGTCGTCGTCCCACTCATGCTCATCACCGCCCTGTTTTTGGGCCTGGGCTTGCATATAGTCGCGCAGCTTCTCGGGATTTCTGACCATCTCGCGCAGCAGCTCGATATCATCGGGGCTCTCGCCAAACGCCTCTTGCAGCATGTCAGTGATAAAATCGCAGCTCGCCTCGAGCTGATCATCATCGAGCTGGCTGACGCTGCCCGCTTGCACCGCCATATAGAGTGACTCCAGATCCAGCTCCCCCCGAAACGGGTTGGATTCAAGATACCCCATCAATTCATCAATCCAGCCATGGAGCATCTCGCGCTGCCACTGGGTAAAACTTTTGCGGGCGGTGAAACCGGCCAGCCGCTGGCAAAGCTGAAAAATCAGCCCACACTGCTCACGCTCCAGAGGCTCAATGTCGCTGACAAAGCGCTGATAGATATCCGCCCCCTCTTGCTCCTGTTTGGCCAGCTTGGCCTGCAGCTTTTCGATGGCCTGCCACTGGCGATGAAAATAGGCAAGGGCCGGACTCTCGTGGCGCGGCTCGGCTTTTTTTCGCTTGGCCGAGGTTTTACTCTTGGTCAGTGACATGAAAACTCCAAATGAAAACGGGATAGTTGGCTACCGTGGCCACGGCAGATTATCAGAGGGGAGGAGATGCGCCTATCCTCGCGGTCTGCTGCCGGAGAAAAGCGCACGAGGTGTACCGAGGTTGTGGCTCCCGAGTCACCCGGGCAGGCACGCAATCGCTAGAGCTGACTGCGCAGTATGTTCACCAGTACAGGTGCGAAGGGCTCCAGCTTGCCTTGTTTGGGCTGGCTCAGATCTTCGATCAGCATTGTCAGCAATTGTGCATCATCTTCCAGCGCCAGTGCCTGCTGATCATCGCCATAGTGGGTCCAAATCAGGCTATCCACCAGCTGTTTACGCTTGGCAACCAGCACCTTGTTGCTTTGCTCCGTATCACCCAGATTGAGTACCCGGATCGCCTCTTTGGCTCTTTCCGTCAACCCCTCAACCCGACCACTCCATTTAAAGCGCAACTCGGTTTCGCACTCAGGCATCAGCGGGGTCAACGGCAGAGGCTGCGAGCCATGGGCGGCATCGCACTGTTTCGGTGTTTTGCAACTGGCTACCAGATTGCTGAAATCCATGGTGCGCTTAGGGGCGAGATCCCTAGCCTCAACATGCTCGTTCATGGTGTCTTCACTGGTGCCGCTGATGGCTTGGCAACAGTAGGCGCAGAGATGGAATTGCTCAGTAGTGCAAGCCTCCCGGATCTGCTGGCGAATTGCCTGACCCTCTTCATCGTTGGGTAGGTCGTGATATCGAGCATGAGGATTTTGACGTTTGAATGCCGCCAGACTTGCAGGTTCTTGTCCCTTATAAATCTTGCGCACGGCGCAGCTCCTCTTTGCGCAGCAGCAGACTTGCCTTGGTCAGTTCCAGATTGTTGGCAGGCAGGTCAGCTTTCAGCTCGGCCAGCAAGGCATTGGCCTTATCGAAACGCCGATCTTGAATCAGATCGAGCAAGTCGTTGAGTCGGCTTGCCACTCGCTCATTGCGAATAGCGGTATCCATCACCTCCAGCAGCACCGAGTTCGCATCCTGACCATATTGGGACGGCACTTCGGTGAGTTCACCGTTATCAAGCGAATAGACCAGTACATCCTTGCAATCGCTGATCACCAGAGGGGAGTGGGTGGTCAGCACAAACTGACAGTTGGGGAAGGTATCGGTGAGCCGCTGGATGATGGCGCGTGCCCATTGCGGGTGCAGGTGCATGTCCACCTCGTCGATCAGCACCACCCCATCGCCGTGAAGGGGGTTTTCCAGCTCTGGGTTCATCATGGCGAGGCGGCGGGCAATATCGCCCACCAGCGCCATCAGGGATTTCTCCCCTTGCGACAGTTGCAACACATTGAGGGTCTGACCCTCCTTGTCGATGGACATATGCAGGCGCGGCTTACGGCGAACCTTCAGATTTTTAAATCCGGGCATAAAGTTGGCAATAGCTGTGCGCACCGCCGTCAACTGGCGATCTCTGGCTGATGCCTGTGCCTGTTGCAACTTTTGCCAAAGAGCAGGATCGAGCAAATCTTGAAGTTCATTGAGAACATCAGCAGGGATTACCGACTCATTTTCGCTATCTTCCCGCTCGCGAAACCACTCAAAGAAACGACGAAAATCGACTCCTTGACTCAGAGAATTATCATAACCATCGAGTTGGCGAAATGAATGTTTCTCTTTGATCTTTAGCGGAATATCCAGCACCACCCGTTCGACTGGATAGAAGGCGATCAGGGGCAAGCTGACATTTTCCAGCTCTGTCAATCGTGCTCGATACACATCGGCCAGCTTGCTGGCCTCGGTCAATATGGATTGCTCGTTGCTCTTGCGGCCAGCACGGGTCTTGGTGAGTGACCAACTGTATTCGTGCTGCTGATCGTGTAGTTGAAGAGAGACCACTGCGGTATTGGCACGATTGAGGATTACCTCCTCTGGAATGGGGCTACCGTTGCCTTTATCGCTGCGCAAACGGGCAACAAACCAGCTCAACGAGGTTGCCAATGATTTGAGTACCGAGGTCTTGCCTGCGCCATTGTTGCCGATCAGCACAGTCACATTCGAGTTGACGCGCTCTGTGGGGGCAAACTCGATGGCAAGACGCTCAAAACGCCCCAGATTTTCGAGGGTGAGTTGTTTGATTTCCATGCTCTATTCCTAATTCTGCTGCCAACACGACCTTATCTCGCCGGCACTTGGCTTACAACCCGTCGAATGTTGCCGATGGCTGCCCATCATACGAGCGGGTTAGTCCGTTGTGCGAGTCTTGCTGGTCCCACGCTTACCTTTTTTGCCGCTGGCGGTGGCCCGCTCGGTTTGAATGCGGGCCAGCAGGGCGGCAGTTTCTCGTGCGTCCGATTACGCTTCGCTAATCGAACCTACACCGCGGATGTTTTAGTTGCCCGTTTGCGCGGCTTGGTAGTGGCCCGCTCGGCTTGAATGCGGGCCAGCAGGGCGGCGGCACTATTGTCGCCACTGATCAAGTCCGGGTTGGCTGCGCGCCAGTCGGCGGTCAGCTCGCCACGAAATGCCTTGGCCAGAATGGCCTGGGTCAAGTTATCGACCCGCTCTTTGGCCGCCTTGGCCTGCTGCTCGATGGTATCGGCATAAGCAAAGAGTTGTTCCACCCGACGGACAATTTCGGTTTGTTCTTCCTGAGAAGGCAACGCAAAAGTAACGTCTTTAATATTCTGTAAGTTCAACCCAGGTTTACCTCCACCATAAGCCATGGAGGTTAATTGTTTACGCCCTGCATTGGGCGCTTTTAAGACCAAATCAAGAAACTTAGCATTGCTACTATCTGCAAGCCGGATAAGAGCAACATGCTGACTTACATAAGCGTCATCTAAATCAACCTCAACTAATGCACATTTAGTTACGTTTGCACCAGTAATAGTGACTAACAAGTCAAACGATTCAACTTTAGTC
This sequence comes from Aeromonas sp. QDB68, assembly GCF_027707405.1. Taxonomy (NCBI): domain Bacteria; kingdom Pseudomonadati; phylum Pseudomonadota; class Gammaproteobacteria; order Aeromonadales; family Aeromonadaceae; genus Aeromonas; species Aeromonas sp. QDB68. Next base: position 21,416 of record NZ_JAPCIQ010000051.1, read on the forward strand.
CTGGTTCCTTCGGCTTTAGCTGGTAAGTCTACAAATGCCGCATCTTCAATAATTAATTTATCCGCACTTATGTCTTGTGAGCGAATGAATAGCGAGCCATTGGTTGAGTAGTATTTTGCCCAACCACGAGATCCACTCGTTACATAATTTACAATCTCACCGAGATAGCATTTACTCCAACATGAAGGAGCGGTAAGGTCTTTGTTGATACTTTGATACGGACACGGTTTTCGCCATTCTTCTGTCAGTTTGCCACTCACCGCAGCGGCCAGTACTGATTGCCGGAACTGCTTGATAATATCCGGAATACGGGCCAAACGGGCTTGAGTGGCCTCCACCTTCGCCAACACCTCATCCAATTTTTTGACGATGCAGGTTTGTTCGGCTAGGGGCGCTAGAGGAAAGCGAGTTGACTCGACTATCTTTTTACTCAGTTCAACTTGATTCGTTGAACCGCTATATAGCCCGTTGATATTTCCTTGAATCTCGGGATGCATTATCCAGTAGAATGCAAATCTTGATTCGACGAGTTTATTTGTACGAACAATTGTTATATGACTATCCACAACTTTGGCTTTAGACAACTGAGTCTGATCGATGTGGCATGCTCGCCCGATCGTTCCTGTACCAGTTGAATTCCAAAGGATGTCTCCTTCACGAATATACCTCTGCTCATCCCATTTATCCCATTGTTCAGGGTGAACGTACTTCAGATGTTCTTCTTGAATCCCGAACCAGCGCACAGCCTTCTGATTGACTACAGGATATTCACTGAATTCTGCATACTTTGGTCCTTTACCTCTTTGAATGTAATCAGATACATCCTCAAAGTTTGTCTCAACCCACCCCTTCGGCAACTGACTCATGCCTTGGCCTCCTGAGCATTAACCTCAACCTTCTCTTCAAGCCCAAATGCTTCTTCAATCAGCTGTTTTTGTGCTTCAGCCTCATCATTAGCCCCCAATGCCAGCATCAACTGATACAGTTCGCTCATAGCTTCAGTGAGCTCGGTCATGGCTTCACCGACAAGCACTTCAGGCTCGGGCAGGTTTTCGGCGCTGGTGGCTTCCAAATCTTTCAGCCAGGATATATCCAGGCTATCGCCTTTTTGGTCGCGAATATAATCGCGGCTGAACTTGCGAAAACGCGCGTTGGCTTTCAGATATTCACGTTCAAACTCGACTTGATTAAAGGCCTGCTCCTTGTCTGCAGCATTTTGCTTAGCCTGTTCGATTGCAGACAGCTTCTGCGCTTCAAAGTTATCGCCGCCTGCATAAATTGCCCCCAAGGTTTCGTAAACACCTTCAGTACGCGGTGATTGCCCATTTTTATCGTTGCCATATGCTGCAATAAAGGCATCAAAGTGCTTTTCCGTTAATGGGCGGCGCTTACCAAAGGTGTTCATATTGGTGCGCATATCAAATACCCAGGTTTCCTTGGTGCAGTTTTTGTCTTGTGCCGGATTGCCCGGGGAGCCCTTTTGGAAGAAGAGCACATTGGTCTTGACCCCCTGGGCATAGAAGATGCCGGTAGGCAGGCGCAGTATGGTGTGCAGGTTGCACTTGTCCATCAGATCGCGGCGGATCTCGGTGCCCTTGCCCCCTTCAAACAAGACGTTGTCGGGGATCACCACGGCGGCGCGGCCACCGGGTTCGAGGCCATCGTAGATATGCTGAATAAAGCAGAGCTGCTTGTTGCTGGTGGGGTGGACAAAGGTGCGGGTGATATTGGTGCCCGCGGCGCTGCCAAAGGGCGGGTTGGAGAGGATAAGGTGAGCCTTGGGCAGGGTCTCGCCATCCTTGCCGAGGGTGTTACCGAGGCGAATGGCACCGTGCTGGTCATCCCCTTCGATATCGTGCAGCAGGCAGTTCATCAGGGCCAAACGGCGGGTCTCCGGCACCAGCTCGAGGCCGACGAAGGCCTTTTTCATCTGGAAGATTTGATCCGCTTCGTCGAGATCATCGAGATCCCGGGTGTGGGCCTTGATATAGCGATCGGCTTCAATCAGAAAGCCCGCGGTACCGGCGGCGGGATCCTGGATCACCTCGCGGGGCGCGGGCTGCATCACCTGCACGATGGCGTTGATCAGCGGGCGCGGGGTGAAGTATTGTCCGGCGCCGGATTTGGTCTCGTTGGCGTTTTTCTGCAGCAGCCCTTCATACATGTCGCCGAAGTCGTCGCGGCTCTTGCCCTTCTCCCCGTCGAACCACTCGAGCTTGTCCATGTTGCTGACCAGCTCGCTGAGCTGGGCGGGCTGGGTGATGGTGGTGTTGACGTTCTGGAAGATGGCGCGAACGATGGCGTGATCGTCAACCCCGAGCTGAACCAGCATGTTGCGGTAGAAGCGGTGCTGCTCCTGCCCCAGCTTGTTCTTGAGATCGCGCCAGCGATACCCCTCCGGCAACAGATCTGTCTCCTGTCCGGTCTCTTCACACATCTTGAGAAACAGCAGGGAGGCGAGTTCGTTGACATAGTTCTGGTAGGAGACGCCGCCGTCGCGCAGGTTGTCGCACAGCTTCCAGAGCTTGGCGACCAGATCGGTGTTGTTCATCGGTATTTCTCGTTGAGCAGGCGGCCTGCTGGCCGCCTTGTGAAGAGTGAGTGGGTGGCTCGTATCAGGCACCACCAAAGTGGGCAGGATTGTACCCGTTTCAGGCGGGTTTATCCCAGACCAGTTGGCTGAACTCGGCGAGCAGTTCATCGAGCTTGTCATCAAAGAGCTGCATCAGCTTGGGTTTGCCGCCACGGCGGCGGTAGTTGCCCACCTTGAAGGTGTCATCATCGAGCACCACCTTTTCCTTGATGGAGTCGGCCAGACGATCGAGCCAGGTGAGCTGCTCGCTGTTCCAGTCGTGCTGACCCTTGATGCGGGCCAGCGCCCTGTCTACCCGCTCCTCGAACGGCTGCAGTGGATCGCCTATGGCCGCACGGCGAATATGGCCGACCAGGCGGGCAGCGATATCCTGATTCTTGGCTGCCTTCCATGCCGCGCGCAGGGTTGAATCGTTGTAGTTCTCTTTATCGAACCACTCCTGCAGTTGCAGCAGCGCGCTGCGGGTGAGATCACGCGGGCGGTTGATGATGGCGTCGATGGCTGCCTGTTCGTTTTGGGAGCGGCTGACCAACTGGTCGAAGGCATCGAGAAAATCCTCGGCGCTGTCGTGATCGCCATACGCACGGCTCACTTCAATCACTTCATCGTCGATATCGCTGAAGATGGGTAGCTCCCGCAGCTCGTTAATGGTGCGCTTGAGGTGCTCGAGGCGCGGGATCAGGGTCGGCAACTGGTTGAACACCTCGGCAGACCAGCGCGGGCCATTGCTGCGCAAGGTACGGCCCAGCTGGTTGAAATCGCAGCCAGCCGACTCGCGGCAGAGTTCATCGAGGCGCGCCAGCTGTTCGGCCACCTCTTTTGAGCGATCGCGGTTGTAGCTGGCCTGGCTGCTGATGCGCTGCAGCTTGGCCACCAGCTGCTCGTGGCTGTGCTCGGCAAAGCTGCGGCCATCGGCCTCTTTCACCTGATAGGTTTCGGAATCGGTGATCTCGTTGACCAGAGTCTGCAAGGGGACGTCAGGGCGAACCACCACCGGACGCATGGTATCGACCTGCTCCAGGGTGGCGTAGAGATCGACGGCATCGAAGATGCGAAACGCACTCTTGCCCACCTGGGGGCAGAGGCGGGTCGCGCGCCCTTTCATCTGCTCATAGAGGATGCGGCTGCGCACTTTGCGCATAAAGACCAGATTGCAGATGCTGGGGATGTCGATGCCAGTGGTGAGCAGATCAACCGTGACCACTATGTTGGGCAGCCGCTCCTTGTTGAAGCGGGTGATCATCGACTGCACCTTGTTGGCGTCCTTGTCGGCATCGCCGGTGATCTTGATGATGGCGTCATGTTCCAGCGCCGGATATTTTGCTTTGAAGGCGGTGCGCAGCTCGTCGACCACGTTGTCGGCATGGTTGTTGTTGACGCAGAAGATCAGGGTCTTCTGATTGCCGGTGGGGTCGAGGTGATTGACCAGCTCCTCGCAGACGACCCGGTTGAAGTTGGAGGCGATCAGCTCGCGGTTGAAGTTGGCCACCTCGAAGCTCTGATCATCTTCGAGGGTATCGTCAATCAGCTCGCCCTGATTGCTCAGACGGTGTACCTGACTCCCTTTGGCGAAGTAGACCCCCTCCTGGCTGCGGCGAGTGATGATGCGGATGGGCGGCTCCTGATCCACCAGATAGCCGTCGAGTACCGCTTTGCGATAGCTGTAGCGATAGACCGGCTGACGCGATGGCCCGCCGAAAATATCGATGGTGTGCAGCGCCGGGGTCGCGGTGAGCGCCACCTTGACCGCATCGAAATGGTCGATGATGCGACGATAGGCCGAGATATAGTCGAGCTGGTTGCGAAAGGCCATCTCGCCCTCGGTCTGCTCCTTGTCGAGAATGTAACCCCGGTGTGCTTCGTCGATGATGATGCAGTCGTAGCGGCCGACCGGCATCACCTCATCGCTCTGCAGGGTGCGCTTGACCAACGACTGGACGGTGGCAACGTGGATCTTTGTGCTGTCTTGTGGGAATCGGTCCGTCAGCCCCTTGATATTGAAGATGGCATTGAAGGTATCGCCGCTTATCTGGGTATCTTCAAACGCCCCCAGCGCCTGCTTGCCAAGAGACGTTCTGTCGACCAGAAACAGGATGCGGTTGAAGCGTTGCGACTGGATCAGGCGGAACATCAGGGCAATAGCGGTCCGGGTTTTGCCCGTCCCGGTCGCCATCGCCAACAAGATATCTTGCTGACCGGCGATGATGGCCTGCTCAACGGCTTGTACCGCCTCTTCCTGGTAGTAGCGCAACCCCAGTTCGCTCATATCACTGTGACTGGCAAACCAGAGGTTGTTGCGCTGGGGGTCTTGCGCCAGCATGGCCAGCAACTCTTCGGGGCGATGCCACTCGGGCAGGGCTCTGGGCATATTGCCGGGGTGGCGCACATCCCGATACCAGATGCCGCTCTTGCTCTTCATGGCGGCGCGATATTCGCGGCCATTGGCAGAGAAGCAAAATGGCACCTTGTAGCTCACCGGGCTACCAGGCTCATGCCACTGGCGCAGGTAGCTGGCATGCATCTCTGTGACCTGATCATGGGCCTGCGCGTCGGTTGCCGCCGCAATCAGCTCCTCCTTGAGATGCGCCATATCGAAATATTTGCTGTAGCGGTAGGCCTCTGGAAGCTTGCCTGCCACATCGATGTTGCCCTTCTTGGCTTCAATGATGCCGACAGGAACAAGCCCCGCGAACAATACGTAATCGGCAAAACCCCGTTTACCCGTTTCATCTTCAGCCGTAGGCCACTCGGCAATTGCCATATTGCGGCCAACTTGCGGGCGAGTGCCATTGGCGAATTTGAGGTTTGGGGTATCGGCCTCCCAGCCTGCCTTGCGCAGTTGGGCATCGATCAGATAGCGGCTCTCGCTCTCGCTCAGGTCGAGCGAGCGCGTGGTTGCAAGCTCCATGACCTGTTTGCGGTAGAGCGTCCGTTCGGCAACACTCATGGTCGCCAGTTCGGCCTCTCTGGTGGCCAGCTGGGCCTCCAGAGCTGCGATGCGTGCTGCCGTTTGCGCCTCGGTCTCTTGCTGCTTGCCTTCGAGGATGGCGATATAGCCATTGAGCGAAACCAGTTGTTGTTGCTGGGCGGCGATCTCGGTGGCAGTTTGCTCTTGGGCAAGGCTGCGCTGTTCCAGCTCCTGCTTCAGCGCCATCACTTCTTGGTGATAGTCGTGGCGCTCCCCTTGTGGCAGCACAAAAATGGGGGCAGCGAAATCATACTGTTTGCTGATCAGGCGGTAGTACCAGACTCCCAAGCGGAAGCCGAGTCGCAAGGACATGGCGGCATCATCAAGATCGTTGTGATAGTCATGGACCGCCTTGTTGCCGGTTCGACGCAGGGTATGAAACACCCCCATTATGCCGTCATCGACAAAGTTGATCTTCCCCAGCTCTCTTAGCAGGTCGAGTTGACTCTCTGTCGCAGGCAGGCCCAACAATTTGCCAAGATGCTTGGCGGTCGCCTCACCGAAGATCCGCATCTTCACCAGGGTGGTATTGGGATCATCCGGATAGTTGTTCTCGGCAGCGCAGGCGATGGCATAGAGGAAGTCGTTGGTGCCTTTGAGAAACTCGAAATTGCTCTTGTCCATGGTCAATCTTCCAGAAAGTAATCCGAATCCAGGGTCTTGATGGTGAGGGTCTGGCGAGTGGTGACGCCAACGCCGTATTCGATCATCAGGGCGGCAAGACGGGCACCGTCGATCAGCACGATGCGTTTCTCAATCAGACCCACATACTCCTGCGCCTCACGGCTAAAGCTGGCGGTGGTGATAAAGACCCCCTTGCGGGCCTTGTGCAGATCCAGCGCTCCCGCGAAGGACTGGATTTCGGGACGCCCGACGGTTTTGTCTGTATAGCGCTTGGCCTGCAAGTAGATGGAGTCGAGCCCCAACCGATCTTCCTTGATGATGCCATCGATCCCGCCATCGCTGCTGTAGCGTGTGGAGCGGGCGGCATCCTGCTGACTGCCGCCATAGCCCATGGCCACCATCAGATCGACCACCAGCTGTTCAAAGAAACGAGGGGAAAGGCCCAAGATCTCGGCAAGCAGGTCATCGGCAAGGGAGCGATTGATGGCAGATAGTGCCTGCTCAATCTGCTCTTGAGGGGTGCTGGCCTGCTCTGGTGTTGGCGTGTCTGTCGGGATCGCCATGGCTTGTTGCGTATTGCCTGCGCTCTCACTGGAGGCCAGGGTAAACGCCACGAACTCGTTGAATTGGGCCAGATA
>NZ_JAPCIQ010000052.1:0-28086 GCF_027707405.1 Aeromonas sp. QDB68
ACAGGCCTATAAGTATTTGTTTTGTAGGCAAAAAACTATTTTTAATTTTTAACAAAATGTTCACGATCTCGCCCTGATGGCGGTACCGTACAGACCCAGCATCCAGACCACGTCGGCCTTGTTGATGCCACGGGAGGAGGCTTTGCTCAAGCTGCCTTCAACTGCAATGTTCATGTCAGACATAGGGGTGTTCCTGTCATCAAGGAAAGTGGGATCTTAACTTGTCAGTGGGCCTGGGCCCGGTTCCTTTCCCTGGAACTCCAGCTATTCGTCCTGTTTGTTCCTCCGCCCCGGCCATCCGGCCGCCACTCCCTGTGGCAACCTGATTGCAACAAACACGGGCGGGGAGTCGTAATACAGAGGGGATCGTGCTCGCTCGTTAACAACGGGATAACGCTCACCTCATCCGATGAGATGACTCTAGTTAAAAGGCCCTATTAATCACAGCGTTTTTTTGAATTAATCAACCAAAGTTTGATTGGAATCGCCTTTCCGTCGCTTCAGATCACACTTGAATCGCCATATTGCGATTTTTTTTTAACATATAAACTTTTTGGTGTGATCCACCTCACCCTTGAAACGCGCAACAATTTTGTCACAACCCCCTCATTGCCCCCCGATTGTCTCCCGTCGCCCCATGGCGTACCCTTTGTGTCCGCCCCTTTTCTGCGTACCGACCATGACCCTCTCCCGCACCGATCTCGCCGAGCTGGCCGTGTTTGCCGCCGTCGCCCGTCACCGCAGTTTCAGCAAGGCCGCCCTCGAGCTCGGGGTCTCCGCCTCGGCCCTGAGTCATGCCCTCAAAGGGCTGGAGAGTCGCCTGGCCGTCAGGCTGCTCAATCGCAGCACCCGGGCCGTGGTGCCGACCGAGGCGGGCGAACGGCTGCTGGCCCAGGTGCTGCCAACCCTGGGGCAACTGGAGGCGGCGCTGGCGGAGCTGACGCGCCACGCGGGCGAACCCGTGGGCAGGCTCAGGCTCTGTGCCCCCCGAGCCGCCATCCAGGAAGTGCTGGCCCCGGTGCTCATCGACTATCTGGTGCGCTACCCGCGCATGCAGGTGGAGGTGGAGGAGCTGGAGCTGATGCCCCGCCTCATCGAGGATGGCTACGACGCCGCCCTCTTCTACGGCGACCTGCTGCCCCAGGAGATGATCTCGGTTCCCCTGGGCCCGCAGCAGCGCTATCTGGTGGTGGGCTCCCCCGACTATCTGGCACGGCGTGGCACCCCTCGCCACCCCTCGGATCTGCGCCAGCACGACTGCATCGGCTACCGGCTCACGCCCCATCACCACTATCGCTGGGCCTTTGCCGCCGAGGGGGAACTGCTGGAGATCGAAGTGACGGGCCCGCTCACCACCAGCACGCCCGCGCTCTACCTGGGGGCGGCCGAGGCGGGGCTCGGGCTCGCCTACTGCCATGAAGGGGAGGTGTTCGACGCTCTGGCATCGGGGCGGCTGGTGAGCGTGCTGGATGACTGGAGCCCCAGCTTTGCCGGGTTCAACCTCTTCTATCCGGGCCGGCACCAGCTGGGGCAAGGGCTGCGAGCCCTGATCGACATGCTGAAGGAGTATCACAGGATCCGTTGATTGATGAGCTTTATTCAGCAATTCATCAAATGAAAGCCTGATTATCAATTAAAAAATAAGAAACTAGACTGTCTGCTCGATTCCGGCCCTTTTCCCGAGTACAGATATGTCCGCCTACTTCCGCCTGCGTCAACGGGCCATGGCCCGCCGTTTCCGGGGCTATGCCCTCCCCTCCGTCATGGCCATGCTGGTCTCCGGCGCCTACTACCTGGTGGACGGCATCTTCGTCGGCCACTACGTGGGGGCCGCCGGCCTTGCCGGCATCAACCTGGTCTATCCGGTCATCATGGTGCTCATCGGCCTCGCTGCCATGATCGCCATGGGGGCCGCCACCGCCATCTCCTTCCAGCAGGGCGCCAGGAACCTCGCTCTGGCCCGCCAGGCCCTGGTCAGCGCCCTCTGGCTGCTGCTGATCCTGGGCACGGTAGCGCCGCTGCTGCTGCACCACTGGCACACCGATATCCTGCAGGCCCTGGGAATGGCCCCCGGCACCGACACCTGGCAGCAGGCCAGCGACTACCTCACCTGGATTGGCGGTGGCACCCTGCTGCTCGCCAGCAACCTGGCGGTGCCCTACCTGCTTCGCAACGACGGCCGCCCTCGCCTCGCCATGGTACTGGTGAGCGGCGGCGCCCTCCTCAACATCCTGCTCAACTACATCATGGTGGGCCGGCTCGGGCTCGGCCTCACCGGCACGGCCCAGGCCACCCTCCTCTCGGAGGCCGTGGTCAGCCTGCTCGGCCTGGGGTACTTCTTCACCCGCCACGCCCGGTTGCGGCTGACCTGGCGCCAGCTGGTGCCCCGCTTCCCGGCCATGCCCGGCCTGCTCTTTACCGGGCTGCCGAGCCTCATCGCCCAGTTCAATCTGGGGCTGCTGTTGCTGCTGCACAACAGCCAGCTGATGGTGCACGGCACGGTCAAGGATCTGGCGGGCTTCACCGTGGCGGGGTACACGGAGGCGGTCTTCATCGTCATCCTGCAGGGACTGGCGTTTGGCATCCAGCCCCTGGTGAGCCAGGCAGCCGGGGCCGGGCGCCATCGCGACCTCCAGTTCCTGATGGCGATGGGGCTCAAGATCACCCTGGTCTATGGCCTGGGGGTCTGGCTGATTGTCCAGCTGCTGCCGCAGCCGGTCGCCATGCTCTACACCGGTGATCAGGACGCAGAGCTGCTCGCCGCCGCCATCAGCAGTCTGACCCTCAACCTCGCTGCCCTGCCCCTGGAGGGGATCGTCATGTTCGGCATCGTGCTGTTGCAGGCCATGGCCCGCACCCGCCAGGCCCTCGTCATCTCCGTGGCCAAGACGGTGCTGCTGCTGCCCCTCATCTTCCTGCTGCCCCTCTGGTGGGGGCGCGACGGGGTCTTGATGGCACAGCCCGCCACCGTGCTGCTGCTGACGCCCCCCCTGTGCTGGCTGCTGTGGCGGGAGTGGCGGGCCCTGAGCCCTGCCGGAGGGCGTGCTTCCGTCCGTATGCAACGGGCGCTGACCGCCCCCTGAGACCCGCCCCCGGCGTCCCCCACAAACGTCGCCCATAAAAAAAGTCCCCGCATGCGGGGACTTTTTATTGGAAGCGGCAGATCAGCAGTAGCCGTAACCCAGCAGACGCTGGTAGCGCTGCTCCAGCAGTTGCTCGCTGTCGAGGGGGCGCAGGGCATCCAGATCCTGCTTGATGCGCGCTTTCAGGTGCTTGGCCATCTTCTCCACGTCGCGGTGGGCACCGCCGAGGGGCTCCTCGACGATGTTGTCGATGAGCTTCAGCTCCTTCAGGCGCTGGGCGGTGATGCCCATGGCATCCGCCGCCACCGAGGCCTTCTCGGCGCTCTTCCACAGGATGGAGGCGCACCCTTCCGGGGAGATGACGGAGTAGGTGGAGTACTGCAGCATGTTGACCCGATCGCCTACACCGATGGCGAGAGCGCCGCCGGAGCCGCCTTCACCGATCACGGTGCAGACCACCGGCACGGTCAGGCCGGCCATGACTTTCAGGTTGCGGGCGATGGCTTCGGACTGGCCACGCTCCTCGGCACCGACGCCGGGGTAGGCACCCGGGGTGTCGATGAAGGTGATGATCGGCATCTTGAAGCGCTCGGCCATCTCCATCAGGCGCAGGGCCTTGCGGTACCCTTCCGGACGCGGCATGCCGAAGTTGCGCTTGATCTTCTCCTTGGTCTCGCGCCCCTTCTGGTGACCGATGACCATCACTGGCTCGCCGTCGAGACGGGCGATGCCGCCGACGATGGCCTTGTCATCGGCATAGGCGCGATCCCCGGCCAGCTCGTCGAAATCGGTGAAGATCTGCTCGATGTAGTCGAGGGTGTAGGGGCGCTGGGGATGACGTGCCATCTGGGATACCTGCCAGGCACCCAGATCGCCGAAGATCTTCTTGGTCAGCTCTTCGTTTTTCTTCTCCAGCCGGCGAATGTCTTCGCTGAGATCCACGGCACTGTTGTGCTCGCTCACATGGCGCAGTTCATCGATCTGTGCCTGCAACTCGGCGATCGGCTGTTCAAAATCCAGAAAAAGACTCATAGGGACAATAGATCCTCTAATCAAAAACCAATTCAACCCGCTCTCGTCCAAGCAGGACTCGCAAGTCATCTATCAGTTGATCGGTGGGCGTCACCCGCCACTCGGTACCGAGCGTCAATCGCACCCGGGAACCGGGGCGACGATAGTTTACCTGAACCGGACAGACTCCGGCACGGGCGGGCTCCAAAATCTCGCACAAACGCGGGAAAAAGCGCTCGTCAATGCGTTGTTCATCGAGGGAGATGCGGATTGCCCTGGCAAAACGCTCCCTCGCATCGTTGATATCCAGCAACTCGCGGGCCGACATTTTAAGGCCACCGGAGAAGTCATCAAAGCTGACCTGTCCAGAAACCACTAAAATACGGTCTTTTTGCATCAATTCTTCGTATTTTTCCAGCGCTTCACTGAAAAGGGTCACATCCAGACGGCCGGATCTGTCGTCCAGGGTGAAGATCCCCATCTTGTTGCCGCGCTTGGTCACCATGCTGCGCGCCGCGATCACCAACCCCGCCGCCGTGGTCACCGTATCCCGGGAGGTGGGATGCAGATCGCACAGTCGGCCCGAGGTGTAGCGCCGCAGCTCGCTGCTGTACTGGTTGATGGGGTGACCGGTGAGGTAGAGCCCGAGGGTCTCGCGCTCCCCTTCCAGCCACACCTTGTCGGGCCAGTGCGGCACGTTGGCGAACGCCTTCTTGACGTCGTCGATCTCCTCCGTGAGCACGCCGAACATGTCGACCTGCCCCACCGCCTGGGCCTTGGCGTGCTGCTCGGCGGCGCGCATCGCCTCCTCCAGGGTCGCCATCAGGGCGGCGCGGTGGGGGCCGAGCCTGTCCATGGCGCCGGAGAGGATGAGCTTCTCCATCACCCGCTTGTTGAGCTTCTTGATGTCGACCCGGTTGCAGAAATCGAACAGGTCGCGGAACGGACCGTCCCGATCCCGCGCGTCCAGGATCGCCTCGATGGGCCCTTCCCCTACCCCCTTCACCGCGCCGATGCCGTAGACGATGTGGCCGTCCTCGTTGACGCTGAAGCGGTAGCGGCCGGTGTTGACGTCCGGCGGGATCACGGTCAGCCCCATGCGCTGACACTCGTCCACCAGGGTCACTATCTTGTCGGTGTTGTCCATGTCGGCGGTCATCACCGCCGCCATGAACTCCGCCGGGAAGTGGGTCTTGAGCCAGAGGGTCTGGTAGGAGACCAGCGCATAGGCAGCGGAGTGGGACTTGTTGAAGCCGTAGCCCGCAAACTTCTCCACCAGATCGAAGATCTTCATCGCCAGTTCGCCGTCGACGCCGTTCTTGACCGCCCCCTCCTCGAAGCCCGCCCGCTGCTTGGCCATCTCTTCGGGTTTTTTCTTGCCCATGGCCCGGCGCAGCATGTCCGCGCCACCCAGGGTATACCCCGCCAGGGTCTGGGCGATCTGCATCACCTGCTCCTGGTAGAGGATGATGCCGTAGGTGGGCTCGAGTATGGGTTTGAGGCTTTCGTGCTGCCACTTCTCGTCCGGGTAGGAGATGGCCTCCTTGCCGTGCTTGCGCTCGATGAAGTTGTCCACCATGCCCGACTGGAGCGGGCCCGGACGGAACAGGGCCACCAGCGCGATCATGTCTTCGAAGCAGTCGGGCTGCAGCCGCTTGATGAGATCCTTCATGCCGCGGGATTCGAGCTGGAACACCGCCGTGGTCTCGAAACGCTGCAAGAGGGCGAACGACTTCTTGTCGTCGATGGGGATGGCGGCGATGTCCACCGGCGGCTTGCCCTCTTTGGCAAGACGGGGGTTTATCATGCCAAGGGCCCAATCGATGATGGTGAGGGTGCGCAGCCCCAGGAAGTCGAACTTCACCAGACCCGCGTACTCCACGTCGTTCTTGTCGAACTGGGTGACCGGGTGATGCCCCTCGTCGTCGCAATAGAGCGGCGCAAAGTCGGTGATCTTGGTAGGCGCGATCACCACGCCACCGGCGTGCTTGCCGGCGTTGCGCACCACCCCTTCCAGGCGGCGGGCCATGTCGATGAGGTCCTTGACCTCCTCGTCTTGCTCGTAGAGCTCGGGCAGCTTGGGCTCGGCTTCGAACGCCTTGGCGAGGGTCATGCCGGGGTCGGGCGGGATCAGCTTGGAGATGCGATCGACAAAGCCGTAGGCGTGGCCCAGCACCCGGCCGACGTCCCGCACTACCGCCTTGGCCGCCATGCTGCCGAAGGTGATGATCTGGGACACCGCCTCCCGGCCGTACATCTCGGAGACGTGATCGATCACCTCGTCGCGCCTGTCCATGCAGAAGTCGACGTCGAAGTCGGGCATGGAGACCCGCTCGGGGTTCAGGAAACGTTCGAACAGCAGGTCAAATTCCAGCGGATCCAGATCGGTGATCTTGAGGGCATAGGCCACAAGCGACCCCGCCCCCGAGCCCCGGCCCGGACCAACGGGGATGCCGTTGTCCTTGGACCACTGGATAAACTCCATCACGATGAGGAAGTAACCCGGGAAGCCCATCTGGTTGATCACTTTGAGCTCGATGTCGAGACGCTCGTCATACTCGGGACGGCGCTCGGCCCGCACCGCCGGATCCGGGAACAGGAACTCCAGCCGCTCCTCCAGCCCTTCCTTCGACTTCATGACCAGGAAGTCCTCGGTGGTCATGTCGCCGGTGGGGAAATTGGGCAGGAAATACTCGCCAAGGCGCACCGTCACGTTGCAGCGCTTGGCGATTTCCACCGTGTTTTCCAGGGCTTCCGGGATGTCGGCAAACAGCTCCGCCATCTCCTCCTGACTGCGCAGGTACTGCTGGGGGCTGTAGCGGCGCGGTCGGCGCTTGTCCATCAGGGTGTAGCCGTCGTGGATGGCGACCCGGATCTCGTGGGCATCGAAGTCATCGGCGGTGAGGAACACCACCTCGTTGGTGGCCACCACCGGCAGCTCGAACTCGGTGGCAATGGCCACCGCCATGTGGAGGTAGACCTCCTCGTCCGGGCGGCCGGTACGCAGCAGCTCCAGGTAGTAGGCATCCGGGAAGTGGGTCTGGTAGAAGGTGAGGCAATGCTCCACCATCTGGCGGTTGCCCTTGAGCAGGAACTTGCCCACATCCCCCTCGCGCCCGCCGGAGAGGACGATCACCCCCTTGGCATGTTCGCCAAGCCAGGCCTTGTCGATGACGGGGCGCCCCTGCACATGACCACGCTGATAGCCGCGGGAGATGAGCAGGGTGATGTTCTGGTAGCCGTCGTTGTCCATGGCGAGCAGGGTGAGGCGAAACTGCTCGTCCCCAAGCTCGTCGCTCTGCACCCAGAAATCCGCCCCGACCAGGGGCTTGATCCCCTTGCCGTGGGCAGAGCCGTAGAAGCGCACCAGGCCGCACATGTTCATCTGGTCCGTCAGGGCCAGGGCCGGCATGTTGTTGGCGGCGGCAGCGGAGACGATGGGACCGATCTTCTGCAAGCCGTCGACCATGGAGAAGTCGGAATGCACCCTCAGGTGGATGAAACGGGGATCAGCCATGGTCACGCCCTCTCATTGCGCAAGCAGAAATCGTTCAGACAGATCGGCATCGGTTATTCGATCCCCAGGGCGCGGCGCACCGGCTTGAAGCTCTGCCGGTATTCGGGCAGCGGGCCCCGTTCGGCCAGAATGGCGAGGTGCTCCGCCGTCGGGTAGCCCTTGTGGCGGGCGAAACCGTACTCGGGATGGCGGCTGTCCAGCTCGGTCATCTCGGCGTCCCGGGTCACCTTGGCGAGGATGGAGGCGGCGCTGATGGCGGCCACCAGGCTGTCCCCCTTGACCACGGCGCGGGCCTCCATCGGCAATCTGGGGCAGCGGTTGCCGTCGATGAAGACCAGCTCGGGCGTCACCTTGAGCCCCGCCACGGCGCGCTGCATCGCCAGCATGGTGGCGTGCAGGATGTTGAGCTCGTCGATTTCCGCCGGGCTGGCGCGGCCGATGGCATAGGCCAGCGCCTTCTCTTTGATCTCGCCAAACAGGGCGAGCCGCTTCTTCTCGGAGAGCTTCTTGGAATCGGCGAGGCCAAGGATGGGATTGGCAGGATCCAGGATCACCGCGGCGGTGACCACGTCACCCACCAGGGGGCCGCGACCCACCTCGTCCACCCCGGCAATCAGCTTGTCTTCGGGAATATCGATCGTCATCTCATAGCCTTGAATCAAAACCGGCCCCGCAGGGCCAGTATCAGCACAACATCACGCCTGACACACAGGCAGAGCCCACTAGCGTTCCAGCAGCACGGCAACCGCTTCAGCTGCCTGCACATCCGCATTGCAGCGGATCTTCTCGTGCAACCGGGTGAAGGTGGCGATGAGCTCGCTGTTGTCATGGTCCAGCAGCTTGCTCACCTCTTCCACCAGGTTGGCCGGGGTGCACTCGTGCTGGATGAGCTCGGGCACCAGCATCTTGTCCGCCAGCAGGTTCGGCAGGGAGACATAATCCGTCTTCACCAGCCACTGGGCCAGCAAGTAGCTGAAGGGTTTGAGCTTGTAACCGACCACCATGGGCTTTTTCACCAGCATGGCCTCGAGGGCCGCAGTGCCGGAGGCGAGCATCACCACGTCGGCGGCAATCATGGCCTCGCGGCCCTGGCCGTCCAGCAGCACCATGTCGAGCTCCGGAGCCACCTCGGCCTTGATGGCGAGGAACTGCTCGCGCCGTTTCTGGTTGACCAGAGGCACGATGAAACCGAGATCCGGGTTGTGCACCGTCAGGTGCTTGCACGCCTCGAGGAAGACCGGCGCCATGAAGCCCACTTCCGCCGTGCGACTCCCCGGCAGTACCGCCAGCCAGCGACGGGCGGGATCGATGCCAAGGGCCTCGCGCACCGCCCCTTGATCCGGGACCAGGGGAATGTCGTCCGCCATGGTGTGGCCGACGAAGCGACAGGGGGCATCGAAACGGTCGTAGAAGGCTTTCTCGAACGGCAGGAAGGCGAGCACCATGTCGGTGGCGGCCTTGATCTTGTGAATGCGGCCCTGACGCCAGGCCCAGACGGAGGGACTGACATAGTGGACCGTCTTGATACCGGCGCGGCGCAGTTTCAGCTCCACCCCGATATTGAAATCCGGTGCATCCACACCGACGAAGATGTCGGGGGGATTGGCGATGAAGTGGCGCAGCAGTTCGCGGCGCACCTGGAGGATGCGGGGCAGACGGCCCAGCACCTCGGTGATGCCCATGACGGAGAGCTCCTCCATCTCGAACAGCGCCTTCACGCCGAGAGCCTGCATCCGCGGCCCGGCGATCCCTTCGAACTGCGCATCCGGGTAGCGGGCTTGCAGTTCGCGCACCAGCCCTGCGGCCAGGATGTCGCCGGAGGTCTCTCCGGCGACGATGCCGATGCGAATGGGATCAGGCACGGATGATCCCGCGCTCGTTGTCCTTGAGGAAATCCACATAGAGCTGGATGGCAGGTTCGCTCTGGGCCATCTCGCTCAGCACGGGCAACACCTCTTCAATGGTCTTGCCGGAGCGGAAGATCTCCTTGTAGGCGCGCTTGACGGCGGAGATCGCCTCGGCGCTGAAGCCACGACGACGCAGGCCTTCGGAGTTGACCCCGAACGGCTTGGCGTAGTTGCCGGCGGCCATCACGTAGGGCGGCACGTCCTTGTTCAGGGCAGCGCAGCCACCGACGAAGGCGTGGGAGCCGACGCGGCCGAACTGGTGAATGGCAGACAGACCGCCGAAGATCACGAAGTCACCGATGTGCACATGGCCCGCCAGGGTGGCGTTGTTGGCGAAGATGCAGTTGTCACCGATGATGCAGTCGTGGGCCACGTGAACGTTGACCATGAACAGGTTGCCGCTACCCACCTTGGTCAGGCTCTGGTCCTGGGTGGTGCCGCGGTGCACGGTGCAGTTCTCGCGAAACACGTTGTTGTCGCCGATCTCGAGGAAGGTGCGCTCGCCGGCGTACTTCTTGTCCTGGCAATCCTCACCGATGGAGGTGTGCTGGAAGATCTTGTTGCCGCGACCGATCTTGGTCGGGCCCTTGATCACCACGTGGGAGCTCACCCAGGTGTCGTCACCGATTTCCACCTCGGCGCCGATGACGGTGAAGGGGCCGATTTCAACCCCTTTGCCGATGACGGCAGACTCATGGACGATGGCGGTGTCGTGGATGATGGCAGTCTGATCGATCACGGTTATACCTCGCGCTTGGCGCACATCAGTTCGGCAGTACAGACCACTTCACCGTCGACGGTGGCGACACCGGTGAACTTGGCGATGCCGCGACGCTCCTTCAGGAACTCCACATCCAGCACCAGCTGATCGCCGGGGCCCACCGGGCGCTTGAAGCGGGCATTGTCGATGGAGGCAAAGTAATAAAGCTCGTTGGGGGACGGCTTGCCCACCATGGTGAAGGCCAGGATACCGGTGGCCTGGGCCATGGCTTCCAGGATCAGCACGCCGGGGAAGACCGGCTTGGCCGGGAAGTGGCCCTGGAAGATCGGCTCGTTGAACGAGACGTTCTTGATGGCGCGCAGGGTCTTGCGCTCATCGCTGATCTCGTAGTTTTCCACCTTGTCCACCATCAGGAACGGATAACGGTGGGGCAGCAGATCCATGATTTCCTGGATGCCCAGGCTCTTCTTTTCAGTAGTCAAAACAGTACCCTATACCAATCGTGATTATTCTTGATCCAGCTTTTTCTCAAGCTTGCTCAACCGCTTGTGCATCTCTTCGATACGCATCACCCGGGCGGCGGTCTTGCGCCACTCTTTATTGGTTTGCAGGGGGATGCCTGAAGAGTAGATACCGGGCTCGGTGATGGGACGCATCACCATGGCCATGCCGGTGACGGTGGCCTGGTCGCAGATCTCCATGTGCCCGTTAAAGACGGAAGCACCACCAATGATACAGTATTTGCCGACCTTGAGACTACCGGCCATCACGGTGGAGCCCGCCACGGCAGTGCCGTAGCCGATCTCGACGTTGTGGGCGATCTGGCACTGGTTGTCGATGATGACGTTGTCAGCGATGCGGGTATCTTCCAGCGCACCGCGGTCGATGGTGGTGCAGGCACCGATCTCGACCCGGTTGCCGATGGTCACGCCACCGAGCTGGGGGATCTTGATCCACTCGCCGCGCTCGTTGGCATAACCGAAACCGTCTGCCCCGATCACGGTGCCGGCCTGTACCAGACAGTCCGTGCCCAGGGTCACGTTGTGATAGAGGGTGACGTTGGCCCACAACCGGGAGCGCGCTCCCAGTCGGGTATCCTTGCCAACGAAACAGCCCGGGCCGATACGCACATCGTCACCCAGCACGACGCCGGATTCGATCACCGCATTGGCCCCGATGGCCACTCTCTCGCCCAGTTGCACGTCCGCCGCGATGACGGCGCTCGGATGGATATCCATGGCCGGCTGCGGGGTGGTGTCCAGCAGTTGGGCAACCCGTGCAAAGCCCACGTAGGGGTCCTTGAGCACCAGGGCGTTGGTGGGGCAAAACGGCAGGTCTGCCTCGGTGATGAGCACGGCAGTGGCCTTGCTCTGCTCCAGAAAATGCCGGTACTTCTTGTTGGACAGGAAGGCTATCTCCCCCTCCCCGGCTTTTTCCAGTGTCGCGACCTTGCGAATTTCCCGGGTCCCATCCCCATGGACCTCGGCCCCCAGTTGCTGGGCCAGCTGTGCGAGAGTGAATGCCATCAATTAGTTGCTCTTGCTAACCTGAGAAATAACCTGGCCGGAGATGTCCAGCTTGCTGGCTGCATAAGGGGCGGCGTTGCGCTCCAGCACCAGATCGTAGCCATTGCTCTTGGCGATGGCGTCGATGGCAGCCTGCACCTTGGTCAGGATCTTGTTGCGCTCTTCGGACTGACGGCGACCGTTGTCCTGTTCAAACGCCTGACGCTTCTGGTTGAATTCCATCTGCAGCTTGGCCAGCTTCTCCTGGCTCTGCTTTTTCTGCTCGGCGCTCATGAAGGCTTCGTCCTTCTTGAACTTCTCGACCAGTGCCTGACCGTCGGACTCCAGCTTCTGCAGTTCACGCATGCGCGGCTCGAACTCGCCCTTCAGCTTCTTGGCAACGGCTTCACGCTGGGGCAGCTTTTGGAAGACTTCGCCCATGTCGACCACGGCAATCTTGGTCTCAGCGAAGGCAGAACCCATGCCGGCAGCCATCAGTGCAAAGCTCAAACCAGCTACTTTCAACGCTTTATTCACACTTACTCCTTGGTCCCTCGGTCGAGGGCTACCTGATTTACCTGATTGTGCAAGCGATCCACGAGATCGTCTTGTTACCTGGTGAGGCACGCAAACGCGCGACCCATCATGCTTCCCCCGCCATGGCGGGGGGGCGTCCGCTCCCCTTAGAAGGTACGGCCGATGTTGAAGGAGAAGACTTCGGTGTCGTCCCCTTCGTATTTCTTGATTGGTCTTGCCAGCACGAACACCAGCGGGCCCATGGGAGAGAGCCACTGCAGCGACAGGCCGGTCGACATCCGGATGTTGCTCGGGTCGGAGTAGTCCATCAGATAGTTGCAACCACTGAAGCAACGGTTCTGATACTGGCTGTAGTCGAAGTGGGTATCCCACACGGAACCGGCGTCGATGAAGAAGCTGGTCCGCAACTGGGGCTGATAGGTCTCGGAGGCAAAGGGCGTCGGCACGATCATTTCCAGCGAGGCCACCGCCAGGGCGTTGCCCCCGACCGAGCTGTCAGTGCCCTGGATGACGTCGTTACCACTCAGGTTGTAGTAGTAGAGCGCCTTCGGACCGACTGTGTTGCTCTTGAAACCGCGCAGGGTATCGAAACCACCGGCGTAGTAGTTCTCGAAGAACGGCAGGACGTGCTCGTAATCGCCATTGGTGCCGTAGCCATCGCCGTAGGAGGCACGGGCCTTGGCCAGCATGACCCATTTGTGATCGGCATCAAACGGGAAGTAGTGGGCATCTTCGGCGTTGAGCTTGAAGTACTGCAGATCCATGCCGGGCACCGTCACCTTGGCGTTCACCCGCTGGCGGTCACCGGAGGTCGGGAACTGACCCTTGTTGAGGGTGGAGCGGGTCCAGCCGGCGGTGACGTCCACGGTGTTGAACACCATGCGGTTGTCGCCATCCAGATTGCCGTTGTAGACCTTCCAGAACTCGTCCACCTGTACATAGGGGTTGGGCTGGGAGAGCTTGTTGTTCTCGTAGCCCAGGCTGAAGTCGAGACGGTTGTTCTCGTTGACCGGGAAGCCGCTGGAGAGACGGAAACCGACGGTGGTGTTCTCGTAGTCCACGATGTTGGCGTCGGCCGCACTGAACTTGTTGTAGTAGAGACGGCCGCCCAGGCTCACCCCGTCCACGGTGAAGTAGGGGTCGTTATAGCTCAGGTCGACGCTCTTGGAGTAGTCGTTGGTGCTGGCGTTGATGCCGATCTTCTTGCCGGTCCCCATGAAGTTGTCCTGCTGCAGACCCGCCTGCAGGCTCAGACCCGACTCGGTGCCGTAGCCGATACCGGCGTTGATGGACCCCGCCGGCTGCTCCTTGACCTTGAAGTCCAGATCGACCTGGTCATCGCTGCCCGGCACCCGCTTGGTGTCCACTTCCGCGGTCTCGAAGAAGCCGAGGCGGTTGAGACGGGTCTTGGACTGCTCGACGTTGTCGGAGGAGAGCCAGGTGCCCTCCATCTGGCGCATCTCGCGACGCAGCACTTCGTCCTTGGTGGTGACGTTGCCGCTGAAGTTGATGTTGCGCACATAGACCCGGGGACCCGGCTCCACGTTGACGATGAGCTCCACTTCCTTGGTCTGGTCATTGATCTGGGGGAAGGTGACCACTTTCGGATAGGCGTAGCCGTAACGGCCGAGGAACTTGGAGAGCACCTCTTCGGTATGGGTCACCTGGCTGGCGGAGTAGACGCTGCCCGCCTCGATGGGGATGAGGCCCTTCATCTCGCCGCCGCGGTCGATGAGGTCGCCCTTGAGCTGGATGCCGGAAACCTTGTACTGCTCCCCTTCCTTGACGTTGAGGGTGACATAGACCCCCTTCTTGTCCGGGGTCATGGAGACCTGGGTGGACTCCTGGGTGAAGCGGATGTAGCCGCGGTCCATGTAGTAGGAACGCAGCACTTCGATGTCACCGGCCAGCTTCTGCTTCTGGTAGCGCTGATCACCGGTGAAGTTCCACCAGGGCACGTCGTCCTTGAGGGAGAGCTGGGCCAGCAGCTTCTCTTCCGGGAAGACGTTGTTGCCGACGATGTTGATCTGCTGGATCTTGGCCGCTTCCCCTTCCACGAAGGTGAACTTGAGGTCGACCCGGTTGCGCGGCAGCGGGGTGACGATGGCCTTGACCTTGGCGGAGTACTTGCCCACGCCGTAGTAGAAATCTTCCAGCCCTTTCTCGAGGGAGCTCAGCACGGTGCGATCCAGCGGATCACCCACGCGGATCCCGGAGGATTCCAGGCTCTGGGTCAGTTGCTCTTCCTTGATGTCCTTGTTGCCGGAGAACTCGATGCTGGAGATGGTCGGGCGCTCCTTGACCACCACTTGCAGCACCTGACCGTCGCGATAGACCTTGACGTCCTCGAAGTTGCCGGAGGCATAGAGCTTCTTGATGGCGTTCGCCAGGGACACGGAGTCGACGGAATCACCGACCCGCACCGGCAGATTCAACAGGGCGGCACCCAGGGTCACCCGCTGCAGGCCCTCGACCTGAATGTCTTGCACCACAAAAGAGGCCGGGGCAGCCTGAGCCAGGAAGCTGGCCCCCAGCAGGCAACTCAACACCAATGCTTTTTTAACAGCCATTTTGTTCTTATGTGTCCTTGTTGATGCTCTGGCCTCAGAGGCGAGCGAAATCATTAAACAGCGCAATGCCCATCAGTAACATCAGAATGGCGGCGCCTATCCTGAACCCAACTTCCTGAATTTTTTCCGATACCGGCTTGCCGGTGATCGCCTCGATGAGGAAATAGACCAGATGGCCACCATCGAGCACCGGCAGGGGGAACAGGTTGATGATCCCCAGGTTGACGCTGATGAGCGCCAGGAATCCGAGGAAATAGACCAACCCGTAATCGGCGCTGCTGCCGGCCCCCTTGGCGATGGAGATGGGGCCGCTCAGGTTGTCCAAAGAGACGATGCCACCGATCAGCTTGCCTATCATGTCGAAGGTCAGGGTGATCAGGCTCCAGGTCTTCTGGACCCCATGCCACAGGGCTTGCAAAGGCCCATACTGTAACAGAGTTCGATACTCATCCGGTAATGGAACCAGTTGCGGCGACAAGCCCACAAAACCGACCAGCTGGCCCTTCACTTTCTTCCCGTCCGGGGTCAGGGTCAGGGTCATCTCGCTGCCCCCGCGCTCCACCGTCACCTGCAGCGGCTGCGCCGGTGACTGCTGGACACGCTCGACAAACTGGGCCCATTCGGTGATGGCCTCTCCATCGACCCCCTTGATGCGATCCCCTATCTGAAGGCCGGCCTTCTCGCTGGCGCTCGACGGTACCACGGCCTCCACCACGGGCAGCACCTTGCCACCGAGGGGCACGATCCCGAGGCTCCCGATGGGTGACTCTTTGTCCGGATCGAATTTCCAGCCGGCCAGCTGCAGGGTCTTGTCCACTGCATAGCTGGTGTTGGCCGCCTTGAGCTTGAGCTGGACCGAGTCATCGCCAAGGTGGCTGATGAGGGCGTAGGTGACGCTCTCCCAGTCACCGGTCTCCTCGCCGCCGACGCCGACGATCTCCATGCCTGGCAGGATGCCGGCCTCTGCCACGATGGAGGCGGGACGCACCTCGCCCACCACGGGTTTGACGCTCGGCACCCCTATCATGAACATCAGCCAGAAGGCGAACAGGGCGAACACGAAGTTCGCCATGGGGCCTGCCGCGACGATGGCCATCCGCGCCCAGACGCTCTTGTGGTTGAAGGCCTGCGCCTCCTCCCCAGGCTTGAGTTCGTCGACCCGGCCATCCAGCATCTTGACGTAACCGCCAAGGGGGATCAGGGCCAGCACGTATTCGGTACCATCCTTGCCAAGGCGACGCCAGATGGCCTTGCCAAAGCCGATGGAGAAGCGCTCCACCTTGACGCCGCAACGACGAGCCACCCAGAAGTGGCCAAATTCATGCACCGCCACCAGCAGCCCGAGGGCCACGATGAAGGCGCCGATATTCCACAGAAGCCCGCCCATCAGCCGCGTACCTCGCGGTCATGTCCAGTCCTGCGCTCGAGAGCATGGAGAGGGGCTGGCTGCCACCACAGTCCGTTCATACGGCAAGCTCCTTTATCAGTTGCTGGGCACGGGCTCGGGCCGTACCGTCCAGGGCGATGAGATCCGCCAGAGAGCCGGCGGCACTGCTGCCCAGCTCGGCCATGACGGATTCGTTGACTCTGGCAATATCCATAAATCCGATCCGCTCTGCAAGAAAAGCCGCGACGGCCTCCTCGTTGGCGGCATTGAGGGAGGTGGTCGCCCCCTGCCCCTGCTGGCACGCCCTCATGGCCAGCGCCAGACAGGGATAGCGCTCATAGTCGGGCCGGATAAAGCTGAACTCTCCGACACTGAAGAAATCCAAAGGTTCCACACCGGACTCGATCCGTTCCGGATAGGCCAGAGCGTGGGCAATGGGAGTACACATGTCCGGGTTGCCGAGCTGGGCCAGTACGGAGCCATCCTTGTACTGCACCATGGAGTGAATGACGGACTGGGGGTGGATCACCACCTGGATCTGCTCGGGGGCCGCATTGAACAGCCAGCGCGCTTCGATGTACTCCAGCCCCTTGTTCATCATGGTGGCGGAGTCCACCGAGATCTTGGCCCCCATGGACCAGTTGGGATGGGCAATGGCTTGCGCCGGAGTGACATGGTGCAGTTCGCCCACATCGGCATAGCGGAAAGGCCCACCGGAGCCGGTCAGCAGGATCTTGCTGATCCCCGCCCCGGCCAGATCGCAGAAACCGGGCTGGCGCTGCACGTCGACCGGCAGGCACTGGAAGATGGCGTTGTGTTCGCTGTCGATGGGTAGCAGCTCGGCGCCGTGCTCGCGCACCGCCTCCATGAAGAAGGCGCCGGACATCACCAGCGCCTCCTTGTTGGCCAGCAGAATGCGCTTGCCGGCGCGCACGGCAGCCATGGTGGGTGCCAGACCCGCCGCACCGACAATGGCCGCCATCACGCTGTGGGCATCGGGGTGAGCAGCCACGTCGCACAGGGCTGCCTGACCGGACAACACCCGGGTGGTGCTGCCGTGAGCCTTGAGCCGACCCGCCAGATCACTGGCGGCGCCTTCGTCCACCATGACGGCGAACCGGGGGGAGAATTCGAGACAGTCGCGCAGCATGGCGTCCACGCTGCGGGCAGCGGTCAGCGCCAGCACCTGCCAGCGCCCGGGGTTGTGGCGCAGTACCTTGAGGGTGCTCTGACCGATGGAGCCTGACGCTCCCAGGATCACCAGGTTTTGCATCAAGACTCCTGATTGGGTAACAGACTGATGGAGCGGGACGCTCCCGGGATCATCAGTGCGCGAAACATCAAAACTCCGGACCGAGCAACAGGTAGCTGAGCAGGAAGACGGGCAGCGCCGCCGTCAGGCTGTCGATGCGATCGAGAATGCCCCCATGACCCGGCAACAGGGTGCCGGAATCCTTGATGCCGGCTTCCCGCTTGAACATGCTCTCGGCCAGATCGCCGAGCACGGAGGCCAGCACCGCCAGCAGGGAACAGAGCAGCACGGTGCCCATCTTGGCAGGCACGAAGCCCATGAACCAGGTCACGCCGATGGCCAGCAGGCTGGCGGTAAACAGCCCACCCAGCATGCCTTCGATGGTTTTACCCGGGCTCACGGCCGGCGCCAGCTTGTGTTTGCCGAACGCCTTGCCGAAAAAATACGCGCCAGAATCTGCCGCCCAGACCAGTCCCATCACGAACAGCAGGATCCAGGCCCCCATCATGGGGTCGTGATAGAAGTTGTAACCGCGAATGGCCACAAGGGACCAGAAGAAGGGAACCAGGGTCACCAGACCAAACAGGGATTTGAGCCAGATGGATTCACGCCACAGCCTGGCGCTTTGCGGGTAGCGCAGCACCAGCAGCAGCCCCAGCAGCCACCAGCTGACGGCAGTCCAGAGCACGCCCATCACCAGCGGATGCAGTTGGGGGATCCAGAGTTGCTCCACGGGCACCCAGAACAGGCTGGCCCCCAGCAGCAGACAGAACACCAGCGGCAACCACTGTTGCGGCTGGGCAGTGACGAAGGCACTCCACTCACGGCTGGCCAGCAGAAAGACCAGGGCGGCGAGCAGGGCAAAGAATTTCAACGGCAGAAAAAACAGCGCCCCCAACACCAGGGGTACTAACAGTAATGCGGTAATAATTCGTTGTTTTAGCAAAAGAAACCTCTCTCTTGGGAGCGGGGTTTAGCCGGTCTGTTGCGCGGCGATCAATTCCCGGATCTGTTCACCCGTACACCCGAAGCGACGTTCGCGAGCAACGAAGGAGGCAACTGCCCCACTGAACTCGGCCTCGTCAAAATCGGGCCACAGGACCGGGGTAAAATAGAGTTCGGCATAGGCGAGCTGCCAAAGGACAAAGTTGCTGATGCGATGATCCCCGCCGGTGCGGATCAACAGATCCACGGGGGGCAGATCAGCCATGCAGACATGACGACCCAATGCCGCCTCATCGACCGCCTCGGCATCCAGTTCACCCGCCGCCACGGCCCGTGCCAGGGTCCGGGCCGCCTGGGCGATGTCCCACTGACCGCCATAGTTGGCGGCGATATTGAGGGTCAATCCCTGATTGTTGGCGGTCAGGGCCTCGGCCTTGGCGATCTTGGCCTGCAGCCGCTCGCTGAAGCGGGCAGTGTCGCCAATCACCCGAAGGCGAATGCCGTTGCTGTGCAACTTGCTCACCTCGCGACCCAGCACCGTCATGAACAACTCCATCAGGGCGTTTACTTCCCCTTCCGGACGGCGCCAGTTCTCGCTGGAAAACGCAAACAGGGTCAGCGCCTCCATCTTGGCACGGGCGGCAAAGGCCACGGCCTCACGCACGGATTTCACGCCCGCCTTGTGCCCGGAAACCCGCATCTTGCCGCGGTTCTGGGCCCAGCGACCATTGCCATCCATGATGATGGCGACGTGACGGGGCAAGGACGAGCTGGCGCTATCGCCTAGCGCTGCCAAAAGCGACATTCATTTCTCCCACAAAGACAAAAGCGCCGTGCAGGGGCACTACACGGCGCTCGTAATATACCTGTCGGAGGCTTAGATTTCCATTAGCTCCTTTTCCTTCACAACCAGGGCGTCATCCACCAGCTTGATGAAGGTATCGGTCAGCTTCTGGATCTCTTCCTGGGCGCGACGGTCGTCGTCTTCGGAGATCTCTTTCTCTTTCAGCAGGGCTTTCAGGTCGGCGTTGGCATCGCGACGGATGTTGCGAATGGCAACCCGGGCACCTTCGGCTTCGGCACGGACGATCTTGGTCAGATCACGGCGACGCTCTTCGGTCAGCGGCGGCAGCGGCACGCGCAGAGTCTGGCCGTTGCTGGACGGGTTCAGGCCCAGATCGGAGGTCAGGATGGCTTTTTCCACCGCCTGGATCATGGAGCGATCGAAGATGGAGATGGAGAGAGTACGGGCATCTTCTGCCACCACGTTGGCCAACTGCTTCAGAGGAGTGGCAGCACCGTAATACTCCACCTGGATGCCGTCAAGCAGGCTCGGGTGAGCACGGCCGGTACGGATCTTGGACATCTGGGTCTTCAGCGACTCTACGCTTTTGCCCATGCGGTCCTTGGCGTCGTTTTTAATCTCGTTGATCACAGTGGTTTTCCTTTTGGCGAACGAGCCGACAGGCGGCTCGTATCTATCTTGTTGACTGGCGTAATGGACAAGCGAGCCTGGGGCTCACACTTGCCTTACTTGCTGGCCTGGTGGATCAGGGTACCTTCCGGCTCACCCATGATCACGCGGCGCAGCGCGCCCGGTTTGTTCATGTTGAACACCCGGATCGGCAGATCGTGGTCGCGGGCCAGGGTAAAAGCAGCAAGATCCATCACTTTGAGTTCTTTTTCAAGAACTTCATCATAACTCAGTTCCTGATAGAGCACGGCATCCGGGTTCTTGACCGGGTCATCGGTGAACACGCCATCGACCTTGGTGGCTTTCAGCACGACGTCGGCTTCGATCTCGATACCGCGCAGGCAGGCTGCCGAGTCGGTGGTAAAGAAGGGGTTGCCGGTACCGGCAGAGAAGATCACCACCTTGCCGGCACGCAGCTGGCTGATGGCTTCGGCCCAGCTGTAGGAGTCGCAGACCCCTTGCAGGGAGATGGCCGACATCAGGCGGGCATTCACATAAGCACGATGCAGGGCATCACGCATGGCCAGGCCGTTCATGACGGTCGCCAGCATGCCCATGTGGTCACCCACCACGCGATTCATGCCTGCCTTGGCAAGGCCGGCACCACGGAACAGGTTGCCGCCACCGATGACCAGACCGACCTGAACACCCAGCTCAACCAGCTCTTTGATCTCTTGGGCCATCCGTTCCAGCACCGCCGGATCAATGCCGAAACCCTCGGATCCTTGCAGGGCTTCACCACTCAACTTCAGAAGAACACGTCTGTATGCAGGCTTGGGATTGGTACTCATGTCACTGATTCCTGGTCATATAAAGACCGCGACATAAGTCGCGGTCTGGGGAAACGGAAAAACCGGTTCGATTAGGCCTTCTGAGCGGCCGCGATCTGGGCTGCTACTTCAGCAGCGAAGTCGGTCTCTTGCTTCTCGATGCCTTCGCCCACTTCGAAACGGGTGAAGGAAACAACGTCAGCACCTTCTTTCTTCAGCAGCTCGGCAACGGTCATGGAAGGATCTTTCACGAACGGTTGACCAGTCAGGGAAACCTCACCGGTGAACTTCTTCATGCGGCCTTCAACCATCTTCTCGGCGATCTCTTTCGGCTTGCCGGAGTTGATGGCGATGTCGATCTGGATTTCGCGCTCTTTGGCAACGACTTCGGCAGACACGTCTTCCGGTTTGACGAATTGCGGGCTGTTGGCAGCAACGTGCATGGCCAGATCTTTGGCCAGCTCGTCGGTACCGCCAACCAGCTTGGTGATAACACCGATGCGGGAGCCGTGAACGTAGGTGCCCAGGTTGTCACCTTCAACCAGCATCACGCGACGCAGGTTCATGTTCTCACCGATCTTGGCGATCAGGTTGGTGATGGTCAGCTCGACGGACTCGCCGTTGCCGAAGTCGGCGGCTTTCAGCGCGTCAACGTCAGCGATTTTCTGGGTAGCAGCGATCTCGACGATCTTCTGACCCATGGCCAGGAAACCGGCATCCTTGGAAACGAAGTCAGTCTCGCAGTTCAGCTCGATCATGACGGCAACGTTGCCTTCGGTACGGGCGAAGATCACACCTTCAGCGGCGATACGGCCAGCTTTCTTGGCGGCCTTGGCCTGACCGGATTTACGCATGTTCTCGATAGCCAGCTCGATATCACCGTTGGCTTCTTCCAGCGCTTTTTTGCAATCCATCATGCCAGCGGCGGTGCGCTCGCGCAGTTCTTTTACCAGGGCGGCAGAAATGTTTGCCATGTCCAGTATCCTCGGTCTTGAATTGACAAGAAACAGGGGCCACAAGGGCCCCTGCTAACCAATTACATCAGCTTGGTTAATAAGGGCTTTTCAGTCCTTATCAATTACTCAGCTTCAACGAAGCCATCTTGTTCGGCTTGAACAACGATGTCCTGCTCGCGGGCTTCCAGAACGGTGTCAGCAGCAGCGTTCAGGTACAGCTGTACGGCACGGATAGCGTCGTCGTTACCCGGGATGACATAGTCAACGCCGTCCGGGTTGGAGTTGGTATCAACGATGGAAACTACCGGGATACCCAGGTTGTTGGCTTCTTTGATAGCGATGTGCTCGTGGTCGGCATCGACAACGAACAGAACGTCAGGCAGGCCGCCCATGTTCTTGATACCACCCAGGCTCTTCTCCAGCTTTTCCATTTCGCGAGTACGCATCAGCGCCTCTTTCTTGGTCAGCTTGTCGAAGGTACCGTCTTCGCTCTGGGTTTCCAGATCTTTCAGGCGCTTGATGGACTGACGAACGGTTTTCCAGTTGGTCAGCATGCCGCCCAGCCAGCGGTGGTTAACATAGAACTGGTCGCAACGCTCAGCGGCTTCTTTGACGGCTTCAGACGCGGCACGCTTAGTACCTACGAACAGTACCTTGCCTTTCTTGGCAGCTACGGAGCTGATGAAGTTCATTGCATCGTCAAACATCGGAACGGTTTTTTCCAGGTTGATGATGTGAACTTTGCTGCGGGCGCCGAAGATGTAGGACTTCATTTTCGGGTTCCAGTAACGAGTCTGGTGACCGAAGTGAACGCCGGCTTGCAGCATGTCGCGCATAGAAACTTTAGCCATTTTATACCTCTGTATTGGGGTTAGGCCTCCACACATCCCATATAACCGACCCGTTAAGGCACCCCGGCATATGTGTCGATGTGTGTGTGTTGTTGAGTAAGGGTGATGGCATGAGGACACGAGTTCCCCATTCCGGCGCGCTTTATACCATAACTTTGGTCATGACACCACCAGCCCGGGTGCTAAAAATGGATCCCGGACCATGGTGCGACCGCCTGATGACGTTGCGATGACGATCACACTGGAAGTAAACGGGGGTTGGGGATAAAATTTCGCCCTGATTGCAAACGCATCTATTTTTCATTACCTGGTTGTTGGGCATCGGCAGGATGCGCAATCAGGCCCCAAGAGAGATCCCATGTCCATTAAAATCAAGACACCGGAAGAGATTGAAAAAATGCGTGTCGCCGGCCAGCTGGCCGCCGACGTGCTGGTCATGATCGCCCCCCACGTCAAGGCGGGCGTCACCACAGACGAACTGAATACCCTCTGCCACGACTACATCGTCGACGTGCAGCAGGCCATCCCCGCGCCGCTCAATTACCACGGCTTCCCCAAGTCCATCTGTACTTCGGTGAACGATGTCATCTGCCATGGCATCCCGAACCACAAGAAACTGCGGGAAGGGGACATCATCAATCTGGACATCACCGTCATCAAGGATGGTTATCACGGCGATACCTCCGCCATGTTCATCGTGGGCCAGACCACCCCCCTGCGTCGTCAGCTCTGCAAGGTGGCCCAGGATAGCCTCTATGCCGCCATCAAGCGGGTGCGCCCGGGCATGTGCATCACCGAGATCGGCGCCGTCATCCAGCCCATCGTCGAGCAGGCAGGCTTCTCCGTGGTACGCGACTACTGCGGCCATGGCATCGGTGCCGAGTTCCACGAAGAGCCGCAGATCCTCCACTACCGCAACGGCGGCAAGCTGGAGCTGAAAGCGGGCATGTGCTTCACCATCGAGCCCATGGTCAACAGCAAGAAGTACCATTGCAAGGTCAATCCGAAGGATGGCTGGACCGTCACCACCAAGGACGGCGGCGACTCCGCCCAGTGGGAGCACACCCTGCTGGTGACCGAGGATGGCTGCGAGGTCCTGACCCTGCGCCCCGACGACACTATCGAGCGTTTTATCCGCCACGTTTGACATTCAACCCCGGCCGCGCGCCGGGGTTGCTCTTTACCCGGCCCGACCGAGAGTGTGACATGCCATGGATGCCAGCCTGCTTTCTCCCCATCTGCTCCCAGACGATCAGCTCACCCGTGACAACTGCAAGGAGTACCTGAGCCGCTTTCTCGCCTGGCTGCACGAGCGCTTCGACGCCGGTGACAACATCATCGAACTAGTGGCCACCCGCTCCGAATACATGGACGCGCTGCTGACCAGGCTCTGGCACAAGTTCGGCTTCGACAGGACCGAGCTCACCCTGATCGCGGTAGGCGGCTATGGCCGCGGCGAACTCCATCCCCACTCCGATATCGACCTGCTGATCCTCTACGAAGGAGATGAACTGGACGAGGTGCTGGGGCTTCGCATCGGCGAGTTCATCACCCTCTTGTGGGATCTCAAGCTGGAAGTGGGGCAGTCGGTGCGCAACGTGGCCGAGTGCATCGAGCAGGGTCGCAACGACATCACGGTTGCCACCAACCTCATCGAGGCCCGTTACATCACGGGTCGCCTGGCGGGATTCGAGCAGTTGCAGGCGGCCACCCAGCCCCAGCACTTCTGGCCGAGCGAAGCCTTCTTTCGTGCCAAACGCGAAGAGCAGGCCCTGCGCCACCAGCAGTTTCTCGGCACCGCCTACAAGCTGGAGCCGGATCTCAAGAACAATCCCGGGGGGCTTCGCGACATCCAGACCCTGGCCTGGGTCGCCCGCCGCCACTTCGGCGCCACCACCCTGTTCGAGATGACCAGCCACGGTTTTCTCAACCGGGCCGAGTACCGGGAGCTGCTCGACTGTCAGAACTTCCTGTGGAAGGTGCGCTTCGCCCTGCACATGGCCATCAACAAGGGGGATAACCGTCTCTTGTTCGACCGCCAGCGCACCGTGGCCCAGATGCTGGGGTTCGAGGGGGAAGGCAACGGCCCGGTTGAGCAGATGATGAAGCGCTTCTACCAGACGGTGCGGCGGGTGGCCGAGCTCAACGAGATGCTGCTGCAACTCTTTGACGAGGCCATTCTCGGCAACACCGCCATGGACGTGCGCCGCATCAGCGACGAATTCCAGCTGCGCGGCCGCCTCATCGATGCGGTGGACTCCGAGCTGTTCGGCCGGGATCCTGCCGCCATCCTGCGACTCTTCTACCAGATAGCCCAGCACCCGGAGATTGCCGGCATCCACTCCGCCACCTTGCGCCAGTTGCGCGAGGCCAGACGCACCCTCAACTGCTGGCTGCAAGATCTACCCGAGTGCCGCCGTCTCTTCATGGCGCTCCTGCGCCACCCCAACGGCATCGGCCAGCCCCTTACTTTGATGCACAAGTACGGGATCCTCGCGGCCTACCTGCCCCAGTGGAACCTCATCGTCGGTCAGATGCAGTTCGACATGTTCCACGCCTACACGGTGGACGAGCACACCCATCGGCTGCTGCAGAACATCCATCGCTTCCCGAATCCGGCCAGCCGCCAGACTCACCCGCTCTGCCACGAGGTGTTCACCCAGTTGCGCAAGCCCGAGCTGCTCAGCATCGCCGCCCTCTTCCACGACATCGCCAAGGGCAGGCGCGGCGATCATTCCGAACTCGGGGCCGTGGATGCGCTGGAGTTCTGCCAGTTGCACGGGCTGGATCGCTATGAGAGCCGACTGGTCGCCTGGCTGGTGCGCCACCATCTGCTGATGTCGGTCACCGCCCAGCGCCGCGACATCTACGACCCGGATGTGGTCACTGACTTCGCCCAGAAGGTGCGGGATGAATTGCACCTCGACCTGCTCTATTGCCTGACCGTGGCCGACATCTGTGCCACCAACGACAGTCTGTGGAACGACTGGAAGGGCACCCTGCTGCGCGAACTCTACTTCGCCACCCAGAAGGCCCTGCGCCAGGGGTTGGAAAACCCGCCGGACATGCGCCTCAAGATCCGTGAAAATCAGCGCCAGGCCAGGCAGATCCTGACCCAGCGCGAGGTGCCACAGGAGGCGGTCACCGCCCTCTGGAACGACTTCAAGGCCGATTACTTCCTGCGCCACAGCCCGGAGCAGATCGCCTGGCACTGCCGCAAGATCATCGCCCACGGTGACAACCCGGCCCCCCTGGTGCTCATCGGCAAGCACCCCATACGGGGCGGTAGCGAGGTGTTCATCTATTGTCGCGATACCCCCAACCTCTTTGCCACCGTGGCCTCGGCGCTGGATCAGAAGAACCTCAGCATCCACGACGCCCAGATCATGAATTCGCGCAACGACTACGTGCTCGATACCTTCATCGTGCTGGAACCGAACGGCGAGCCCATCAGCCCCAACCGTACCGCCACCATCAAGAAGGCGCTGGAGAAAGCCCTTCAGGAGCCGGGCAAGCTGGTGCTGCGCAGCAAGCCCCTGTCCAGACGCCACCGCCAGTTCAGCGTGCCGACCAGGGTGGTCTTCCTGCCCCACAAGGGGGAAAACCGCCACACCCTGCTGGAACTGACGGCCCTGGACACTCCGGGCCTATTGGCCCGTATCGGTGCCGTGTTCCAGCAGTGCGGCCTCTCCCTCCATGCCGCCAAGATCACCACCATCGGTGAGCGGGTGGAGGACTTCTTCAGCCTCACCACCCTGGCCGGAGAGCCGCTGAACCCGGAGGAGCAGCAAGCCCTCGAGGAGAGGCTGGTCAATCAGCTCAACCCCCAGGAACCGGTTGGCGAGAGTGCCTGACACGCTCGGATGAAGCCTCGAAAGAGGCTTTTTGACGTATTGATTCCTCAATCAGAACAAATGGTTGGACCACTCAAGTACAATAAATCGCCCTGATTCTGAAGAAATCGGCGAGAGCCCTTAAAAACGATTGGAAAAGTGTGATACAACAAACAGAATTTTATAAAGGAAACCTGTCATGACCCAGTTGCAACAGACCATCGAAGCGGCCTTCGAGCGCCGTGACTCCATCACCCCCGGCTCCGTCGATGCCGCCACCAAGGCCGCCATTCTGGAAGCCATCGACCTGCTGGACTCCGGCAAAGCCCGGGTTGCCGAGAAGATTGCCGGCGAGTGGGTCGTCCACCAGTGGCTGAAGAAGGCCGTGCTGCTCTCCTTCCGCATCAACGACAACGGCATCATCAAGGGCGACGATGCCCAGTATTACGACAAGGTTCCCCTGAAGTTCTCTAACTACACCGAAGAGCAGTTCAAGGCTGCCGGTGTTCGCGTCGTGCCGCCCGCGACCGCGCGCAAAGGCTCCTTCATCGCCCCGAACACCGTGCTGATGCCCTCCTACGTCAACATCGGCGCCTTCGTCGATGAAGGCACCATGGTCGACACCTGGGCCACCGTGGGCTCCTGCGCCCAGATCGGCAAGAATGTGCACCTCTCCGGCGGCGTCGGCATCGGCGGCGTACTGGAGCCACTGCAGGCCAACCCGACCATCATCGAAGACAACTGCTTCATCGGTGCCCGTTCCGAAGTGGTGGAAGGGGTGATCGTCGAGGAAGGCTCCGTCATCTCCATGGGGGTCTTCATCGGCCAGTCCACCCGCATCTATGACCGCGAAACCGGTGAAATCCACTACGGCCGCGTCCCGGCCGGCTCCGTGGTCGTTTCCGGCTCCCTGCCCTCCAAGTGCGGCAAGTACAGCCTCTACGCCGCCGTCATCGTCAAGAAGGTGGATGCCAAGACCCGCGCCAAGGTCGGCATCAACGCCCTGCTGCGCTCCATCGACGAGTAATCCACGCCGATGTCATCAAGGGCACCTCTGGTGCCCTTTTTCATGCCCGCTCTCATGGGTGGGCGCCAACTCCCCCCTGCCCCACCAGCACTGCACACCCCCATGAGACGATACCGCTTATGGCAGTGCAGGCAAGGCGTTCACCCCTCCCCCTTGGCTCGTTGATTAAAAAAGACCTTTTTGACACCAATTTGAATTTGGCGCGCCTGTCACAGGCAAGGCGTCCGGACTCGGGTAAGATAGAGGGGTCAGGATCGTTTCAAACCAAGGAAGCCCGATGTACGAGAATCTCAAGAGCCTGGGGATCCAGGAACCCACCTCGGTGGACAGCTACACCCTGCGCCAGGAAGCCAACCACGACATCCTCAAGATCTATTTCAAGAAGCAGAAGGGTGAATTCTTCGCCAAGAGCGTCAAATTCAAATACCCTCGCCAGCGCAAGACCATGCTGGTCGACTCGGGGACCCATGAGTACAAGGATGTCACCGAGATCAACGCCAACCTCAAATACGTGGTGGATGAGCTGGACAATCTGACCCAGGGCGGCCAGCCTTCCGCCGATCCGGACATCAAGCAGAAGATACTGCGCGACTTGCGTCATCTGGAAAAAGTGGTGCAGAACAAGATCAGCGAGATAGAACGGGATCTCGAAAAGCTTTAAGCCTGACTCTTATACACAAGTAGCGCCCTGAACGGAACCATTCCCGTTTTCCAGGATCTGATCTTCCATGTGACCTCCT